>JBBFKY010000005.1 GCA_037481875.1 Desulfosoma sp.
TCCAACCGAATCCCTTGATCCTCATCGATGGAAAGAGACGTCCACCAACCCTCCAACGTGATATCGGGCTGGATCAGCATTTGTCCCTTGGCATCCGATATTCTCTCGGTGACCCGGATCACCAGGCGAAACCGATAGCTTTCCCCTCCATAGTGTCGTGTCACCCATGTGCTGAGGATCGCCACTTTCTTGCCGGGCCGAGGCTCCGTCACACGGCCCTCCCTGAAGGCCCGATCACGCCAAGAAAGGCGGTCCGCCCCGCGTGGATTCCATTGGATGATGAAGTTCACCTTAGGGTGTCGGCTAAGCTCCACAAGCGTTTCCCCAGCATCGTGAGCCGAGTCCGTTCGCACCAGCAGGGACCTTCGGGTAACCTTGCGGCCATGCCCCAGCATCTTGCGCAAAAATCCCACAAATCCGTTCTGGGAATGCTGAGACCCCGGGCGAAGCTTCATGCCCAGACACCATCGCTTTCGGCCGAGGTAGGCCGCAATGGGAGCGTATCCCTCATCGTTCTGGGACGTCCGCGACACCCCTTGTTTCTTTGTGTCGGAATTGTCCAGGCAAAACACATCCAGGTCCAAAGCCACATCCCCTGTGGAAAGAGGCGTTACGGGAACCTGGGTCCTCTCAAGCAGGTCAACGCCAGCGGCGCCGGCAAGACGTTCGAAAAGTCTCGCGTGCTTGTCGTAGCCCTGTCGCAAGGTTTCCTGCGATGGGACCTTTTGGATGTCCAGAGCCTCTTTGAACCAGTCATCGCCGGAAACTCCCTCGACGGCTTCAAAGTCGCTCTTTCCCAGACACAAAAGCCCCACAGAGGTCTTGACCACATCGGCATGAGAGATCACCGGCCTTCCCGGAACTTCCTTTTCCAACCGTTGGCAGAGGTCCGTGCTGCCGTTGATCCAATGGCCCACAAGAACCAGGCCCCAGTGCCCGCTGGAGTAAGCTTTCGAAGATCCTTCTATCTCGCTTCTTTTCATGAGGGCGCCTGCCGGGTGAAATTGGGACGGGAGACCCTAGAGCACCAGAGTGAATCAAATTCCATACGATACCTGCGACATGATACTTTTATGTATAGACACAACCTCACGGATTAAGGCCGGTGTCAGCTCGAAGTCCTGTTCAGCAAGATCGGCGTCGAAAACGGCCGGAAAAGCAAAACTATCGACGAGAATCCTCATTCAGAAGCCGCCTCTGCAAAATGGATGGCGTGGTTCGGCGATAGGTCTTTGCAAAAAACCAATCCCGCGGCGACCATCGCCTTTCTTATCCTCTCTTCCCGCTTCGCGCCTTCGGCAAAGGCCAAGATTTCATTAACGCCCCGACGGATTAACTCTGTTTTAGGATTTTTTCCCTTAACGCTCAGCCTTTTCGCGGCCTCGTACAACTCTTTAGTATGTTGCACCTGGGTGGGAACCGTCTATCTCAGCCGCGTACAAAAAGTTTAACTAGCATGTTGTCGTTTCCCGCACAAGTTGTCATACCCATTCTTTACCGGACTGCATCTTTTGCCTCGCCACGGTCAGGCCACACCGCGGTACATCGGAGTTCTTCCAGCTGCTTAGGCGTGTGGATAACAAGGAAGGTCCTTTCACCGTGTTGGCCCTAGCCATGGAAAGGGGTAGGACGGCCTATGGGAGGTAGATCTTTTTCAACAGGTCAGCGTTCTTCACCTGGCTCTCCGAGCCGTAATGAACTCGACCATCGGCGCGCACACGTCCTGCTTGAAGCCCTCGTAGAGCAAAGAGGAAACCAACATCGTGTCGTAGAAGGCGGCATCGCGAGAGAGCAATTGAACCGCCGCTGCTGGAAGCCGAAAATCCTTCAGTGTCCTGTCCACAGGATTCATGGCCGCCACGACCGGGAAAAGCATGCGGTGCGGCCCTCTTTCAATGGCAGCGGTATAACCGCCGTCCTTGGTCAGGTCATCCAAGGACACCAGGTGCCGGCTGGTACCATCGACGAAAAAACAACAGCTGTTTGATAATCTCGGTGATCGGCTACCCCTTGCGGCTGCGACGCATGGAGCCGAAGAAAGTATCGATCTGCTGAAAAATCTGGATGTTGTGAAGATAGCGGACAAACAGGCTCAAACCGCCCCGGCCGGTGAGCGTGTCGCTAGGACTCTCGACCCCATCGATGATCGCTTGGCTCTTCGCCACGGCTGCGGAGCGAAAAGACTCAAGAAGTTCCATCAAAGTGCCGACTCACAAGGTAAGAGACAAAAAGGAAAAAACGGGCGGAAGACTTAAAAAAGGCACCACAGCCCATCTTTACGAGGTCTTCCGCCGTGCTTAAGTTAACTTCGCAAATGAGAAAACTCCAAGGAGGCTGACATGGATAAGAACAAAGTTCTGGAGATGCAGCTCGATTTCCTGAAAGGAACCGATATTTCCAAAGAGGGGCTTCAGGCTCAAGAAGTTTTGGAATCGGGCACCGTGCCTTCTTCTGCCGTGGAAAAGGACGCGAGCGCTCATGCGGAAAACGATCTGCAGAACAAAAAACTTCAGGAACGCATCGAACGAAGCATGGACGCAATCAAACAATTCATTCGAAACATCGACATTAACAGCCTGTAGTTCTCTTTTGATCGAAACGAGCCAAGCCCCTTCACCTTTATCGGTGTGAGGGGCTTTTTTCGTGCTCAGCCTCCATGAGCCTTGTTGCCTTGGAGCCCTTTATGTTAGAAGCGCCATGCGGTGGCCCTGAAAACGTGCCTACTTCCAGCCGGGAAATATGACCAGGATACGCCGTGGGCTGCTGATAGCCCGGGCACATCGCTTTGAAAACCATATCAAGGACATTTTATGGACACTCTTTCAGCCGTCGCTTTAGGAATCCTTCAAGGAATCACCGAATTTCTTCCCGTGAGCAGCTCGGGGCACCTGGTTATCGGGCAGCATCTTTTGGGCTGGAAGGAACCCAATCTTTTTTTCGATGTCAGCCTTCATGTGGGCACCTTTTTAGCTGTTGCTTTGGTGTTTCGTCGTGACATTGTTTTACTTGTTCAGGGCGGCCTGAAATGGTTGAGGCATCCTTTAGTCGACAATTCTTATCCACGTGACGAAGCCCGCCGCCTTTTCACCCTGGTTCTCTGGGGCACCATTCCCACCGTGATCCTTGGCTTTGCCTTCAAAGATCTTTTTGAACGCCTTTTTACATCGGTCACGGCCGTAGGATTCAGCTTGCTTGTGACCGGAACCCTTTTATGGCTTACACGCCGCAAGATTTCTTCCTGGGGCAAGGGCCCTTTTGACATCCGTTTTCGACACGCCGCTCTCATCGGCCTGGTTCAGGGTCTGGCGATCGCTCCGGGCATTTCCAGGTCGGGATCGACCATTGCTGTGGCGCTTCTTTTAGGATTTCAAAGGGAATGGGCCGGACGGTTTTCTTTTTTGCTTTTTGTGCCGGCGGTTTTGGGAGCCATGCTTTTGGAATCTTTACACGTGAAGGCCATTCCGAATCCCGTAGGCCCTGTGCTTTGGGGCACTGCAGCGGCGGCGATCACAGGATATGTAGCCTTGCGTTTTTTACTTGCTACGGTGCGTCGAGGCCGCTTTCACCTTTTCGCTCCTTATTGTTGGACCTTGGGGACTGTTTGCCTGGCATTCATGTTTTTTCACCATGGGAATCCATGAAATATGACAACTTTTCTTCATGATCTAGCCGCATGGGTGGTGGCTTGGGCTCATACCCCACATGCTTCGGTGGCTCTTGCGGCCGTGGCCTTTGTGGAATCGAGCTTCTTTCCCATCCCTCCCGATGTGCTTCTCATTTCTTTGGCCCTCATCGAACCGAAACAATCCTTTACCTATGCCCTTATCTGCACCGTCTTTTCCGTTCTGGGCGGTATTTTCGGTTACGGTATCGGCCGGTACGGAGGCCGCCCCATTCTGGAACGGCTCATGAGCTCTTCCAAGATTCACGCCGTGGAACGTTATTATCAGCGCTATGATGTGTGGGCGGTAGGCATTGCAGGGTTCACTCCTATACCCTACAAGGTGTTTACCATCAGTGCCGGGACGTTCCTTCTGGATTTCAAGCGGTTCACACTGGCATCCGTCGTGGGTCGAGGGGGACGCTTTTTTCTTGTGGCCTCGCTTTTTTATTTCTTGGGGGAACCCATCGGCGAATTTGTCAAGAGGTCCTTGAACCTGCTGTCCGTGGTTTTTGCTGCCCTTCTTGTGGGTGGATTCGCCTTGATCCATTGGTGGTCCAAAAGACATGGGCCGGGCTCGGCGTCTTCACAGGCCGAGCATCCCGAAAAATCATGACATCGCAAGGAATACGAAAAGCCATGGGGCTGAGAGTGCTTGGTTTCAGTATCATCATGGCCTTTTTTGCGGTTTGGATACAAGGATCTTCGCACGCTGTGGAACCCGTGGACGGCGACTGGCTCATCGTGCATCTGGGAGCGGAACCAGGCACCTTGAATCCCATTACGGCGACGGACGCTTACGCCGGCCGGGTCAACGACCTCATCTATGAATCCCTTCTTCGCCGAGATCCTCGCACTCTAGAACTTGTTCCGGTCCTGGCTGAATCCTGGGACATTTCTGAAGACCGTCTCACCTTGACTTTCCATCTGCGCCGGGATGTGCGCTGGCAGGACGGCACACCGTTTACAGTTCGAGATGTTCTGTTTTCCTTCGAAAGGATCAACGACCCTGCGGTGGATGCTGCGCATCTTCGCAACTACTATCGAGACATCGAAAAACTGGAAGCTCTGGACGATTACACCATCCGCTACCATTACCGTATGCCCTACTTTCGAGCCCTGGAATTCTGCGGAGGTATTCCCATCGTTCCGGCTCATCTTTTTTTTAAGGAAGGAGAAAACTTCAACCAGCACCCGATCGGCCGAAACCCGATGGGCACAGGGCCTTACCGATTCGTTCGCTGGGAAACAGGAAAGGAAATCGTTCTAGAACGTCACGAAGGCTACTGGAGCACTAAACCTCATCTGGCACGGGTGGTCTTCAAGATCATCACAGACAATACCGTCGCGCTGCAGGTGCTCAAAAAGGGAGGGTTAGACCTCATGAGCCTTCGGCCCATTCAGTGGATGAGGCAGACCGGAAGCGCTCGATTTCAGGAACGTTTCCAAAAGCTCAAGTACTATCTTCCCAGCTACACTTATATCGGTTGGAACCAAAGAAAACCTTATTTTGACGATCGGCGTGTGCGCCAGGCCATGACCTTGCTCTTGGATCGAGAAACCATCCTGCAGCGCCTGCTCTTCGGGCTTGGCACGGTGGTCAGCGGCCCTTTCTACATCAACAGTCCCGAATACAATAAAACGATCAAACCTTACCCTTATGACCCTGAAAGAGCCCGAAAGCTTTTGAAGGAAGCCGGATGGGAAGATCATGACGGGGACGGCCTTTTGGACCGTAACGGCATTCCTTTTCGGTTTGAATTTCTTATTTCCGCAGGTTCCCTGTTCGCGGAACAATTGGCCACGATTGTGCAACAAAACTTGAAAAATGTTGGGATCTCCGTAACCATTCGAAAACTGGAATGGGCCGTGTTCATTCAGAAGATTCAATCCCACGAATTTGATGCGTGCACTTTAGGTTGGAGCCTGGGCTGGGAAACCGATCCTTACCAGCTGTGGCATTCGTCTCAGGCGGATAAGGGTTCCAACTTCGTAGGGTTTCGAAACGAAGAGGCGGATCGCCTGATTGAAGAGGCACGTCGTGAATTCGACCCGTTGAAACGGAGAGCCCTTTATCATCGGTTCCACGAGATTCTGCATGAAGAACAACCGTACACTTTTTTGTTCACAACTGAAGCCCTGGTGGCCGTGGACCGACGTTTTGAAAATGTGAGGGTTTATCCCATGGGATTAGAACTGAGAGAATGGTGGGTTCCCCTGGAAAAGCAACGATATCGGTAGAGTGCTAAAGAAAAGGAAAGCTCCAAGGAGCCGGCGAGCATGAGAGCTTACCTGGTCAAGAGATTGTTCCAGATGATTCCCACACTTTTGGGAATCACGTTTATTACCTTTTGCATCATTCAGCTGGCACCCGGAAACCCTGCCATGCTCAAACTGCAGATGGCCTCCCAAGGGGAAATGGCCGACACCGCCTACGCCAAGCAGATTATTGAACAGACAAAGAAACTTTACGGCTTGGACAAGCCCTTACCCGTCCAATACCTGCTTTGGGTCAAGCGGGTTTTCACCTTGGATTTCGGCACATCGTTTAAGGATCATCGCCCTGTGATGGATAAGATCGCTGAACGGCTTCCCATAACGATTCAAATCAATGTGCTTTCCATTTTTCTGGTTTATCTTATTGCGATTCCTTTTGGCGTCTATTCCGCCACCCACCCCGACACCGTTACGGACAAGACTCTGACCCTGTTATTTTTCTTTCTCTACTCCTTGCCTAACTTCTGGGTTGCGGTCCTCCTCATTATGCTTTTCGGCGGCGGTGACTTCTGGGACATCTTTCCCATTTACGGTATCTCATCCATTCATGCGGAAAACTGGCCTCTATGGCGCCAGATTCTGGATCGTCTTTATCACCTGGTGCTTCCCGTAGCGTGCCTTACCTACGGAGGTTTTGCCTACCTTTCGCGCCTGACTCGAGCCGAACTTCTGGAAGTCATTCGTGAAGATTACGTGCGGACGGCTCGGGCCAAGGGTTTGAGCGAACGGGTGGTCATTTTGAAACATGCTTTTCGGAACGCGCTGCTTCCCATTGTGACCTTGCTGGCGTTTCTGCTTCCGGCCATGTTCGGAGGCAGTGTGATCATCGAAAGCATCTTTTCCATTCCCGGCATGGGACAACTAGGCTTTGAAGCGGTGCTTTCCCGCGATTATCCGGTGATCATGGCCATCACCACTATTTCGGCCTTGCTCACCCTGCTCGGCTTGCTGCTTTCAGACATTTTGTATGCCGTGTTGGATCCCAGAATCCAGTTGGATTAGGACAATGTCATACTGGAGAATCGTCTGGCATCATTTTCGAAAAAAACGAAGGGCCATGGCAGGCCTGTGGGTGTCGGTGTTTCTCGCGCTGGTGGCCGTTCTGGCTCCCGTGTTAGCGAACGATCGACCTATTGTCGCCCTCTGGCAGGGTCGTCTAGTATTTCCTGTTTTCAATGAAGACCTTCGACCGGAAACCGGGACATGGAAGGATCTCTGGAATCCGAACGTCTTTCTTTTTCAAAAACCCTTCGGGCCTCCTCCATCGTGGGCTTTGTGGCCGCCGGTTCCCTATTCCCCGTCGGAATATGATCTCCTGGAAAACCTCTCCGCCCCGTCCCGAAAACATTGGTTCGGGACCGACGATCGAGGCCGGGACGTGCTCAGCCGCATGATTCATGGCGCCCGTATCTCCCTTTCCGTGGGTTTTGTGGCCGTAAGTATCGCTTTGGTAATCGGGATCACACTGGGAGGTTTTGCCGGCTATTTCGGTGGCTGGGTAGACGCCTTGATCAGTCGCCTCATCGAAATTCTTCTAACCATTCCGACGTTTTTTCTCATTATCGCCATAATCGCCTTTTTGCCGCCGAGCATCTACAACATCATGGTGGTTATCGGGCTGACGGGTTGGACCGGGGTCGCTCGGTTCGTACGCGCCGAATTCTTCAAGCTGAAACGGTTGGACTACATTCAAGCCTCCGCGGCGTTGGGAGCCTCCCACGTAAGGATTATCTTTTGGCACATGCTTCCCAACGCCATGGCTCCCGTGTTGGTTTCGGCAGTCTTTGGCATTGCTGGTGCCATTCTTACGGAATCGAGCCTGAGTTTTCTCGGTTTCGGCGTGCCGCCTCCCACACCGAGCTGGGGAGATATTCTTAGCCAGAGCCGTGATTACATCGAATTTGCGTGGTGGTTGACAACGTTTCCAGGGCTGGCCATTTTCCTTGGCATCACATCCTACAACTTGGTGGGAGAAGGTCTGAGAGATGCGATGGATCCAAAGCTTTTCGAGTGACGGTGTCCATCTCGGTCCGTTTGAAGGCTCACGTGACAAGACTGTTCGCCAGCAAGGAGTCACAATGGTTTTTGGAGCGCAGGCTGTCGCCCGCTTCTCATACAGGTAAGACTCCGGCGTTCTCAAGGGGAAATTCCCACTTGCTCAAGTGACAAACCTGTGGCTTTCAAAATTCATACTTTGAACCATTTCAAGGATTGACTCGCCATGCCTTTAACCTCAGCTTTTCCAGACACGGAATCTTCGGTGGTCATGACGGTGAGCCAGCTTAACGCCCGGATTAAGGGCTTGCTGGAGGCCAATTTTCCTTACGTATGGGTTCGAGGCGAAATTTCCAACCTGCGAATTGCTGGTTCCGGGCATGCCTATTTCACGCTTAAGGACAAGAACAGTCAAATCAGGACGGTCATGTTTAAGAGTCAGTTCCTTCGGTTAAAGTTTCGCCCCGAAGACGGCATGGCTGTGTTGTGTCAGGGAAGGTTGAGCGTCTATGAGGCGCGCGGTGAATACCAGATCATTGCTGATATCCTGGAGCCTGAGGGCCTTGGAGCGTTACAGCTCGCTTTTGAACAGCTTAAGGAAAAGCTTCAAAAAGAAGGGCTTTTTGATTCGCAACGCAAGCGACCTCTCCCGCTCAGACCGCAACGGGTCGCTCTGATCACCTCCGCCACGGGAGCGGCCGTGCGGGATATGCTGAAGATTTTTCAATGTTGCCCCTATCCTTTGACGGTAACCCTACTGCCTGTGCGTGTCCAGGGTGATGAAGCAGCTCCGGAAATCGTCCGAGCCCTGGAGACAGTGTCTCTTCTTCGAGACACTTTCGGTTGGGATGTGGTGCTTGTGGGTCGAGGCGGCGGTAGTTTGGAAGATCTGTGGCCTTTCAACGAAGAGATGACTGCTCGAGCTATCGCCTCATGCGCTGTTCCTGTCATTTCAGCGGTAGGACACGAAATCGATGTGACCATTGCGGATATGGTCGCCGATTTTCGTGCGCCGACACCTACGGCGGCTGCCCAATGGGTGGTCGATCGCCTGATAGAGGTGGAACGGCGACTGAACGATCAGGCAAAACGCTTACGCACGGCTTGGACCTTGCAATTGGAACGCCTTCGAACACGGCTCACCCACACGGAAAGCCGCCTCATCGATCCACGCCGACGCCTCGTGGATTGGCGCCTGGCTGTAGACGATCGGCTGGAGCGTTTGGTTCGGGCCATGAATCAGCAACTTTATCTGTGGCGAATGCGTTCCCTGCACGCCACTCAACGACTTCGGCAAGGGAATCCCAAAAAGCGCCTGCTGGACGCCCAAGGTCGTCTGGAACTTCTTTCCAGGCGCTTGCTGGGGGCACACCTTCAAGCCTTAGAGCGGCGGCGGTTCCAGGTTTGCTCAGTGGCGGCTCAGCTGGAATCCTTAAGTCCCGCAAGTATTCTCGCCCGTGGATACTCCCTGACGTTTAAAATGCCTGAAAACATCTTGATCCGCCAAGCTTCTCAGGTGCAACCTGGAGACATGGTGCGTATTCAGGTGGCTCAAGGCCACATGAACGCCAGGGTTCTCGAAATCTTCGAAAGCCCGATTTCAGGGGACAATGTGTCGGAACCATCTTCAAAGGGCCTTGACCTTCATGGACCATGAGAAAGGACCTTCCTATGACGTTTGCTGAAACTCAAAGCAAAGCCAAGCGAAAAAAAACGGAAAGTTTTGAAGAGGCGATGAAACGCCTGGAAGAAATCGTGGAAAAGCTGGAAAAGGGCGACTTACCCTTGGAAGTTGCAATGGAAGCTTTCAGTGAAGGCGTGGGGCTTGTACGGTTGTGCCACGAAAAGCTGGAAGAGGCGGAAAAGAAAGTGCAGATGTTGGTTCAGGGAGAAGACGGGCGTTGGATTGCCACCCCTTTTGACAAGCCGCCGGAAGAAAACGAATCCTAAGACGATCCGTGATTTGTAAGTGCTAGATTTCCCACTGGCATGAAGCCACGGTTCGTGATAGAAGCAAATTCCACCTTATTGCGGAGGATCTTTTTCCGTGAAATCCTTTGATGTTAAAGCTTATCTGGCTGAAAAACGAAAGGCGGTGGATGAGGCCCTAGAACGATTCTTTCCACCATCGTCGGGCCTGGAAAAAACCGTGGTGGAAGCCGCCCGCTACAGTCTGTTTGCTGGAGGTAAACGGCTTCGTCCCATTCTGTGCCTGGCAGCCGCCGAAGTGGTGGATGGGTCCCAGGATGCCGTCATGCCTGCGGCATGTGCTCTGGAAATGGTCCATACCTATTCTTTAATCCACGATGATCTTCCGGCCATGGATAACGACGACTTTCGACGAGGCCGTCCTACGAACCATCGAGTGTATGGAGAAGCCGTTGCCATCCTTGCCGGAGATCTTTTGCTGACGGAAGCCTTCGGCCTTCTGGCGGCCCCTGTAGGCTCTCAAGCTGCTTTGGTGCCGGCTGGAAAACGTCTGGAAGCTGTGGCCATTCTGGCGCGGGCTTCCGGAGCTCAAGGCATGATTGCCGGCCAGATCATCGACCTGGAATCGGAAACCCGGGAAGTGGATCTTCCCACGGTGGAATACATGCACATTCGCAAAACAGGGGCTCTTATCAGCGCTTCTTTGGAAATTGGCGCCGTCTTTTCCAACGCTTCCCAGGAAGCTCTCCATGCCCTCACACGGTACGGAAGGCACTTGGGGTTAGCGTTTCAGATCACGGACGATCTCTTGGACGTGGAAGGGGATCCTCAGGTCATGGGAAAATCGACGGGATCCGATGCAGCCAAGAACAAGAAGACCTATCCGGCCCTTTTGGGCCTCGGCCGCACTAAAGAAATTGCTCGAGAACACGTGGAAGAGGCCGTGAAGGCGTTGGACGGATTCGACCGTAAAGCCGACCCTTTACGGGCTTTAGCCCGGTATCTTTTGGTTCGGAAAGCTTAAGGGTTCAGGCTCAGATGATTTGTCTGAGAATCGAAGATCCCTCATATCGAAACGCTTTTGAAGGAGCAGGTTATCGACGTGGAACGTCATCCAAACCCGGAACGAGCCCCCATAAACATCGAAACCTCCTTGCTGCAACACATTGATTCCCCGGCGGACCTCAAACGGTTGTCCATCAAAGAACTGGAAACCTTGGCCGAAGAAATTCGCCGAGTTATCGTGCAGACCACTGCATGCACCGGAGGTCACGTTGCCCCAAACCTTGGCGTGGTGGAATTGACTCTGGCACTCCATTATGTCTTTGACGCTCCCAACGACCGCATTGTCTGGGATGTGGGCCATCAGTGTTACACCCATAAACTGGTCACCGGACGACGCGACCGCTTTCACACTCTGCGCCAATGGCAAGGAATCAGTGGATTTCCCAAACGTGACGAAAGCCGCTACGACGCCTTTGGAACGGGCCACGCCAGCACTTCCATTTCTGCAGCGCTGGGCATGGCCACCGCCAAACACCTCAAAGGATGCCCAAGCCGCATCATCGCCGTGATCGGGGACGGGAGCATGACTGGAGGCTTGGCTTTCGAAGCTCTCAATCATGCCGGGGACCTAGGGCGGGATCTCATTGTCGTCCTCAACGATAACGAAATGTCCATCTCCCCGAATGTGGGAGCCTTGTCTTCGTTTCTCAGCCGCAAACTGTCCAGCCGCACGGTCATGAGCCTCAAGCGTGAAGTGGAAAACACCCTCAAGGCCATACCCGGTGTAGGATCCAACATTGTCCAGCTCCTAAAAAAAAGCGAGGAATCCTTTTTGACGTTTTTCACCCCGGGCATGCTCTTTCAAGCTTTTCGATTTCAATACATCGGTCCGATCAAGGGCCATCGCCTGGACCGACTCATTGAAACTTTTGAAACCGTCAAATCCCTTAAAGGCCCTGTGCTCATTCACGTGGGGACCACCAAGGGTAAAGGTTATGTACCGGCGGAATGTGATCCCTCTCGCTTTCACGGCATCGGTTGTTTTGATCCCACAACGGGTGAAACGAAGAAAGAAGATATTCCATCCTACACAGCCGTTTTCGGCCGATGCCTGACGGAACTTGCCGAAAAAGATCCTCGTATCGTCGCCATCACCGCCGCCATGCCTCAAGGCACAGGCTTGGACACGTTCGCTCAGGTTTATCCCAAACGCTTTTTTGACGTGGGTATCGCCGAACAACATGCTGTGACCTTTGCCGCAGGGCTTGCTGCGGAAGGGTATCACCCTGTGGTGGCCGTATATTCCACTTTTCTGCAACGGGCCTACGACCAGATTGTTCATGATGTCTGCCTGCAAAATCTTCCCGTAGTGTTCGCCATGGATCGAGGGGGGTTGGTTGGAGAAGACGGGCCGACCCATCATGGGGTTTTTGATCTGGCCTATCTGCGGCACATTCCCAATATGGTGATCATGGCACCCAAGGATGAAAACGAATTGCGCCACATGCTCAAAACAGCCGTGCTTCATCGAGGCCCCATTGCCGTGAGGTATCCGCGAGGACAAGGACTGGGCGCGCCTTTGGATGCCGAACTTCGTGAAATACCCATCGGAGAGGGAGAATTGCTTCGAGAAGGTCGCGATGTGACCCTGGTGGCCGTAGGGGCCATGGTCATGGAAGCCATGGCAGCGGCGGAAATCCTTGCCCGGGAAGGTCTTGAAGCGGCCGTGATCAATGCCAGGTTTGTCAAACCCCTGGATGTGAACCTCATCGCCCGTTGGACTCAAAAAACCCCTTTGCTGGTGACGGTGGAAGATAATGTGCGTCAGGGAGGTTTCGGGAGCGCCGTTTTGGAAGCACTCAGCGAAGAAGGCATTTTGCCTCGACGCCTGCTGCGCCTGGGGATTCCCGATGCCTTTATCCCTCACGGGCCTTTGAAGGTGTTGCGACGCAACCTGGGATTGGATGCGGAAGGCATCGCCCAAAGTGTTCGAGAAGCCTTTGCCGGCCCCCTCGTAACCCATGACACCCTCATTCGAGCGGTTAGATAAGATCCTGGTGCAACGCGGCCTGGCCCCTAGCCGGGAAAAGGCTCAGGGGCTTATTCTGGCCGGTTGTGTCTGGGTGAATGGACATCCTGTCACCCAGTCGGGTCGCAGAATTCCTGAACAGGCCGAAATTGAGATTCGAGGTCAAGACCACCCTTATGTGAGCCGAGGCGGCATCAAGCTGGCTTATGCCCTGGATCATTTTGGGCTGGAGGTCAAGGGCCTTGTGGTGATGGATGTGGGGGCTTCCACGGGCGGCTTTACGGACTGTCTGCTCCAAAGGGGAGCCAAGAAAGTGTACGCCGTGGATGTGGGATACGGTCAATTGGCTTGGAAATTACGGCAGGATCCTCGTGTCATTGTTTTAGAACGTACAAATATTCGGTATCTGGATCCATCCGCCATCGCCGAACCGGTGCAGGGCGCCGTTGTGGACGTCTCTTTCATTTCCCTGAAGCTGGTTCTTCCAAAGGTCGTGACCTTTCTTTCCCCGGATGCCTTTCTTGTGGCTCTGGTGAAACCGCAATTTGAAGCTGGACGAGAACATGTGGGGAAAGGCGGTGTGGTCAAGGATGCCTCCGTCCACCAAGCCGTATGCCGATCGGTGGCCGAAACGGTCCAATCCCTGGAATTCCGAGTCCTGGGAATTGTGGCCTCGCCCATTCTTGGTCCCAAAGGCAATCGAGAATTTCTTCTGGCGGCCGAACGCACACTACCGCTGCAGACATAGCGGATGGGGTCGACTTTCTTTGAGAAGCCATGAAAATCCATTTCGTTTTTGTGGGAAAAACCGTTTTCCCGGAAGTGCAGCGAGGCATTGACCGGTATCTGGAAAGGATCGGTCACTACGTGCGATGTGAAGTGCATGTGGTGCGTCCTGAACGGGTGAATCCCAAGGTCCACGAAAAACACGAGAAAGAAGTGCTGGAAAAAGAAGGGCGCCGCATTGTGGAAACTGTCGCCAGCAGGGGCGTGCTCATCGTCTGGGACGAAAAGGGTATGGGCTTAACTTCAACACAGTACGCCGGTGTGCTGGACCGGCTTCAGCAGGCGGGGCAGGAAGTGTGGATGGTGTTAGGAGGTCCCTTGGGTTTGTCCGATGAAGTCAAGAAATCGGCACAGCATGTTTTTTCGCTTTCGCCCATGACTTTCCCTCACGACCTTGCGCGCCTTTTGGTCGCTGAACAAACCTACCGAGCTCTGACCATTCTTCGCGGAGAACCCTACCACAAGGGATCCTGAGCTCGGCACGTCCGCCATGGGCGGCAGGCCCAGACGGGTGCACCCGCGTGGTTGTCCTCGGCGGCGGGTCTGTAGGGGCGCGCCGCTATGTCCGCCTCCATGTTCCCCCGTTTCACGAGACTTTCGGGGCGGACACATAGGTCCGCCCCTACAAAACACCCCACATGAACCCGAAATATGGGTCCGACCTCTGAGCAATAGCATCTGGACCCGAACCCTGAATCCGCCGTCTGAATGACAAACTGGAGGCGCAAGCTGGCGTGTCCGCCCCCATGTTCCCCCGTTTCACGAGACTTTCGGGGCGGACACATAGGTCCGACCCTCCAGGTTTTTGCCTGCACATACCAAGAAAGGGTTCCGCCCTTAAGACGCCTTGGTCATAAAAACATGGCATCCAAACCTAAGGCCGCCACGTTTCGGCCAAAGGTCCCAAGGCCTTGTTGGCAGGATTTCAAACAGCGATGACTTCGGTCACCGAAGGCACTTCCTGGCGGATGATACGTTCCACTCCGGCCTTGAGTGTCATCTGGCTCATGGGACATCCATGGCAGGCTCCCGTAAGGCGCACCTTCACCACCGAACCTTCCACATCCACAAGTTCCACATTGCCCCCGTCTCTTTGCAGCATGGGCCGAATCTTGGACAGTGCCTTTTCAACTTGATCGCGCATGGTCTATCTCCTTCGTTTTCAGAATGGCATTCACTCCATTATTAAGACTTCCGTACGAACAAAGCAAACGCTAAAAGGATTCTTCAGGTGCTTTTGGATTATGAATGGTTTTAAAGAGTTAAGAAAAGACAGCGATTGACCTTTCTTTTTTTTTCCGCTAGGTTGACCGGCGCATGACCACTTCGGGGCTCGGGCGGACTTTCAGGAAAGGATGAGGATGAACCCACATAGGCTGGTGCTCAAAATTTCCGAGGAAGAAATCCGGAACCGTGTCCAGGAGCTGGCCGTGCACATCAGCCAAGATTATCAAGGCAAAGACCTTCTGCTCGTGGGAGTGCTCAAGGGAGCGTTTATTTTTCTTGCCGATCTTGTCCGCCATTTGGAGGTTCCTGCGGAAGTGGACTTTATCCGCATCGCCAGTTATGGAGCGTCAACGGAATCATCAGGAGGTGTTTCCCTCTCCAAGGATTTGGAATGCCCTATCGACAGCCGTGACGTGCTCGTGGTGGAAGACATTGTGGATACGGGCGTGACCATGCGATGGCTTATAGCACACCTGAAAAGCCGAAAGCCTCGTACGGTCAAAATTTGCGCCCTCATTGACAAATACGAAAGGCGTACGGTGGAAGTCCCCGTCGATTACGCGGGCTTTCGAATCCCTTCGGGGTTCGTCGTCGGCTATGGTTTGGACTTTGCCGAAAAGTACCGGGGACTTCGAGGCATTTACGAAGTGGTCTTTGACTCGCTCGAGGACTGTCATGCTGGTCAGCTGTGAATTGTGCGGAACCAAATACCGTGTCGATCCCAAAAGGCTTCACAAGGACAAGGTGAAAGCCCGCTGCAGTCGATGCGGCCATACCTTTGTGGTGCGGCGTTCCCAGGAGTCCGAACCCGAACCTGAATTTGAACCTTCAATGGTCGATTCCGAGGAACCGGATGTTTCAAGAGGAGCGGACGAAGAAGACGTCGAAGGCCCCACTCCTGTGGCACGGCCGGAACCTCGACCCCTTCGGCCTTCTGCAGTCCGGGAACGCTCTTCGTCCAAGCAGGTTGTCACTTTTGTTGTTCTGGCCTTGATCTTACTGGGAGTCGCCGGCGCCGCTTACTATCTCTTTTCCAAGGGAATGCTTTTTCAAAAGAAAGCCGTGCCCGTGCCCGGCAGCATGAAATCGACGGGAATTCCTCAAGTCACCATCGATCCTGACATTCGTGCGTATTTTCTGGAAAACATGTCTGCAGGCCAGATCTTTGTGGTGGAAGGAAAGGCGGTCAACGAATCGGGAGGGCCGGTGAGTTTTGTGCTTGTGGAAGGGAAGCTTTATACCACGGAGAAACAACCGGCTCAGGTACAAAAGGCCTACTGCGGCAATACCATGACCCGGGATGAATTGATGCGTCTGGATATGACCCAAATTCAAAACGTCATGATGAACCGGGAAGGCAAAGATTTGAGCAATGTCCATATTCCGTCCATGGGCAAGGTACCTTTCATGATTGTCTTTTACAACTTGCCTGAGCTTAGCCTTCTTTCGGACTACAGTGTGGAAGTGGTCAACGCTCAGGCGGATAAATGATCGAGAAGCGAGAGGGGAAACATGCTGGATCTCAAGTTCGTGCGAGAAAATATGGACCGGGTCGCCCAGATGCTTCGGGATCGGCAAATGGACATGGACATGGAGCCGTTTCGAAAGCTGGACGAGAAGCGACGAGCTCTCTTACGGGAAGTGGAACAGTTCAAGCACGAACGTAATCAAGCCTCTGAAGAGATCGCACGACGAAAGCGGGAAGGGGCCGATGCCGAAGATCTGCTGCAGGCTATGAAAGGAGTGTCGCAGCGGATCAAGGAATTGGAAACTGAACTGGCAGGTATTGAGGAGCGGTTTCGAGAAATTCTGATGTTTATTCCCAACATGCCTCATGCCTCCGTTCCGGTAGGAGTGGATGAAACAGCCAATCCCGTGGTCAAGACCTGGGGGGAACCACCCAAGTTTGATTTTGAACCCAAAGCTCATTGGGACATAGGAGAAGCTTTGGGGATTTTGGATTTTGAACGGGCGGCTCGAATGACCGGAGCACGATTCACGCTGTATTGGGGCGCCGGCGCCGCTTTGGAACGAGCCCTGATCAGTTTCATGCTGGACGTCCACACAGCCCGTCACGGCTACACGGAAGTGCTTCCGCCCTTTATGGTCAACCGCACCGCCATGACCGGCACGGGTCAGTTACCCAAGTTTGAAAAGGATCTTTTCAAATTGGAAGGTTGGGACTATTTCCTGGTGCCTACCGCAGAAGTTCCGGTGACCAATATTCACATGGACGAAACCCTGGAAGAAGACGAGCTTCCCAAGTATTACACAGCCTACACGCCATGCTTTCGATCTGAGGCGGGATCTTACGGCAAAGATACGAGAGGCCTCATTCGGCAACACCAATTCAACAAAGTGGAACTGGTGAAGCTCGTCAAGCCGGAAACATCTTACGACGAACTGCAGACCTTATTGGAAAACGCGGAAACCATTCTTCAAGAGCTAGGGTTACACTATCGCGTGGTGGTGCTGTGCACGGGTGATTTGGGCTTTTCCGCCGCCAAGACCTACGATATTGAAGTGTGGCTTCCCGGTCAAAACACGTACCGGGAAATTTCTTCGTGCAGCAACTTTGAAGATTTTCAGGCGCGTCGCGCCAATATTCGGTTCCGTCGAAAGGGAAAGAAAAAAACCGAATTGGTGCATACCCTCAACGGGTCCGGATTGGCCGTCGGGCGCACCCTTGTGGCCATTCTCGAAAATTATCAGCAGGCCGACGGAACGGTCCTCATCCCGGAAGCCTTACGTCCTTACATGCGCGGCCTGGAAAGGATCACTTCCCAGCGCTAGAGTTTAAAGATGAATCATAAGGAGCAGACGTCATGACCAAGAGTCAATTGATCGAAGCCTTGGCCAAGGCCGAGGGCATCACGCTCAAAGCCGCCGAACTCGCCGTCAATGTCACCTTTGAAAGCATGGAAAAGGCCTTGATGCAAGGAGATCGCGTGGAAATTCGAGGGTTCGGCAGCTTTAAGGTGAAAAAGTACGACGGCTACAAAGGCCGAAACCCCAAAACCGGAGAACTCATTGACGTGCGTCCCAAACGACTTCCTTTCTTTAAGGTAGGAAAAGAACTCAAAGAACGGGTCGACAAACAATAGGCAAAGAAACCTCTCCACTAAAGAAGCTTCAACAATTTTCGAACGTCGGACAACGAAGCGGCTTCCTCAAGACGACAAAAGCATGAAGCCGCTTCGGTCACAAGGCTCCGGAGTCCCTACAAAAATGGGCGCCTTTCTTTTCACATTGCCAAAATATCCTGAAGATGCCGAAGCAGATCGGCATCCGTCTTCCAGCATATGCCTTTTTCGACATTCAGCACTTCTTCAGGAACCCAAGAATCCAGATAGATGCGAACATGATTTCCTTGGGGCGCCCAAACGGCCGGGTCTGTCGGCCCAAAGATCACAAGGCTGGGGACATCCATGGCCGCCGCCACATGGGATACTCCGGAGTCACAACCCACAAAAAAGGCAGCACCGTTCAGTAAGGCCATAAGCGTGTTGAGGTCTTGGATCAGGAACACAGGCCAGCCCCATTTTTTGGAAAACGCCTCCACAAAAGAGGCAGCCTTTTCATCGGCAGGGCCACGCAGCATCACCACGGGCCTTCCAAAAAAGCCACGTGTGGCTTCAAACAAGCTCTGCCATCGGGGCATGGGCCACACCTTTCGAAGCCCACCGCTACCCATGTGCACCACCCCATAACGCCCCCAAGAAAGGCCTTTGGATGCAACCCAGGCTGCCACGTGGGAATTCATGGACGAATGGCCTAAAATTTGCGCCCTTTTTTCGGGTACGGGAAATCCAAAGGCTTTCAGCTGCTCAAAGAGGAACCGTGTCACCGGCATGGGAACTCCGTCTTGAGGAAAGGATTGGATCCAAAAAACTTTTCCCGAAAGCCGCTCTTGCAGACGTTCCACGGCAAGGTGAGCACTTTTTTGTCCCACCCAGAAAAAAAACCGGCATTCGGCCAGGGCCGAAGGAATCGGTGCCTTTTCCCACGCCTGGTCCGTAAAAAGTGCCAACCACAAAGGCTCCTGTATCGTGTGCCCCGTCACCTGATAGGGCTTGCCCGACAAAAGATCCAGATGTGCAGGTTGTGTCCACAAATGGAACCTCGCTTCTGGAAACAACTCGTAAAAAGCGTCTATTACAGGAGTAAAGAGGACAAAGTCTCCCAAGGCCCCTTGATGCCAAAAGCCCACAGAGCGGCCATCCTGGAACATTTTTGTCCCTTTCCCATAGAAAACCATCCGCTATAAAAGCCCGCAGAATCATATTTTATTTTTCTATTCTTAATACTTACGCAATTCATCTTCCGGTTGGCAAGGTTTTTTACCTTTTAAGGGAGTGTTCAGCCCCAAAGAGGAAAATGAGATATGGTCAAGGTTGAAGCGATCGTCAAGCCGTTTAAGTTGGGTGAGGTGCAGGAGTCGCCGCCTGATCCGGCTTTCAGGGCATGACCGTGACTGAAGTCAAGGGTTTTGGCTGTCAAAAAGGGCAGGTGGAACTTTACCGCGGCGCTGAACATCGAGGGGATTTCGTCCCAAGGCTTCACATGACGGTGATGACTGCGGAGGACCTGTTGGGTCGGATTGTGGAAGGTATCCGCTCAGCCGCCTCTTGAAGCGGCAGAGGCTTTCCTGGGGTCCTTTCCTCCAGCTAACCTTACGCTTAAAATCATTAAAGCGGCGGTGGATTGCGAGTCAGCGCGAAAGAAAGGAATCAGGGGACTGCATGTGAGGGAACAGGGCGATAGCGCCTCTCGGGACTTCGTTCCGGTCCCCGGCATGCCGGGCGCAGCGGAAATAGGGAGAGCCAAATCAGAGATGGCTTACGCCATGAAGCCACACTTGACCAAAGGGCACGTGGTCACGGTGTCATAAAGTCTGCAGTAAGGTCACCGTCGGTCGCTCAAAATCCAGTAAAAACCGGGATGGGCACGGCGCGTCGTGCGCCGGTTTGTTTTGAATAGCTGGTTCTCATTCATGATTTAAAAAACGCGAAACCATGAGCCTATCGAAAGCCGCAGCCATGCTGATGCGGCATCACCGTCAGAACCTGATCCCTGGATGGCGTCAAGAAAAATTAAGCGAGGCGATGATCGGGATCACGGGAAGCGGACCGTATCCCGCTTCCTTTTTCCTGGCATCTGCAGTTGCCTTGGGTCTTCGCCGTTTTATCGTCATCTGCCCAAATCTTGATGAAACTTTCACCTCGCTCGCTCGTTCCCTGGATCCCAACATTCAACTGGCTTACGTTCAAGGCTGGGTGACTCACCCCGCCACAGCCTCCTTGCTGGATCGTTGCTCGGTCCTTGTGGATTTTTCCCAACTCGGTCTTACCAACAAGCTTCTTTTTAATGCCGCTCGGAAAACTGAAACCCCATTGATCACCGTTCGATGTTTGACCGAGACAACTCAAGCCGGCTTCAGGTTTTTCAGCTACACGCCCGGTAAAGATTCGGCCGCGATCCATTCCATGATAGCTCCTCAGTCGCTTTCAGCAACACCCTGGAATGATCTTGCTCCAGCCATGGCGGTTGCGGGTCTCGCTTTGGAAGAAGTCAAAAGAATCCTTTTTGAAAGGCCCCAAACCCAAAACGTACTGACATACGTCCGTCCTTACCCCGCCCAATCTTTAAAAAATCTTTCGGTAGCGATCGTGGGCGCGGGAGCTTTGGGAAATTTCGCGGCACCGACCTTGGTCCTTTTGGGTTGCCGACGCATCACCGTCTTTGACCCGGATCGCGTGGACGTCACCAACCTAAACCGTCAAATCTTTTTTGCCCAGGATGTGGGCGCCATGAAAGCTCCGGCCTTGGCTTATCGCCTGAATATGTTTTTAGGAACCGAGATTCACGGCATTCCCAAGACCTTTGATGAACAAACGGATCTTTCAGCTTTTGACGTCGTCCTGGACTGCGTGGACAACTTTGAAACGCGTCTTGTTCTCAGTCGACGGGCTCAAGAAGAGGGGAAAATCCTTGTCTCGGGCGGCACAGGACCCCATCGAGGTCAAGTGGTGTGTTATCATCCACAATACAGTCAAGAAACACCGGCACGCATCCTCAATTTGGAGCACTTGGTGCGACGGAGATCCCTTGCCCCGGCCCATGAGCCTCCTCAACCCGTTACAGGCGCTGAGGCCGTCACCGCATCGTGCCGGCTTCAGGCGGATCCGTCTGTGGTCATGAGTAACCAGATTATCGGAGCCTTCATGGCGGATCTTCTCCACCGCATGCTTTCCGGGGAACCACCGGGAATTCTTTTTTATGAGTCCTCGGAAACAGAAGGTCTGCGGCTCAACACCTTGTGGAAGGCTGATTTTGAAGCATGAAAAAAGGCGGTCCTCATGAGACCGCCCTCAAGCCACCCTCTCCCAGCCCCTCCTGCCGGAATGGGTCACGCCACAAGAAACTGCAAGCTTCAAAGATTGTCCAAGAATTTCAGGCTCAACCTCATTGACTCAACACGAGCTGCAATCTTTGGAAGGGACGCGCTTGAGGCGCGTCCTCTCCCATTAGACTAAAAGCTGAAAAACACTTTTTGCAGAACTTTGGGGGTCACGCCCGCCATGTCCAGATACATGGTGATGCCACCCATGAAGAACGGCCAGCCGGCCCCCATAATCATCGCCAAATCCACATCCCTGGAACTGTCCACGACCTTTTCCTTTAGGATAAGATCAATCTCCTTGGCTAGGTTGCTCAGCACGCGATCGCGAATCTCATCGGCGAGGAATTCCTTTTGACCCTTCTTGACCCAGAGCTTTTCCACTTCAGGATCGACCTTCTTGGTCTTAGCTCCCGGCACATAAATGCTTTTCTTGCCGGCATCCACCAGTTTCTTGAAATTGGCGTTAAGCGGAAAACGTTCCGAACCAAAGGCATGGTTGAGGGTTTCCGCCACATGGTACGCCACGGGAAAGCCCACCAGGGCCAGCAGGTCAAAGGGAGCCATGGGCAATCCCAAGCCTAGCAGAGCTTCGTCCACTTGAATGAAATCGGCGCCTTCGTCCACCATAGCGAGGCAATCAGCCAGCATCTTGGTTAGAATGCGGTTGACCAGAAAAGCCGGAGCATCCTTGACCAGGACACCGGTCTTTTTAAGTTTTTTGGCCAGATCAAAAGCGGTGGCCAAGGTGAGATCGTTGGTTTGAGGCGTCTTGATGATTTCCACCAAAGGCAGCACAGCCACCGGGTTGAAAAAGTGGAAGCCGACCACCCGTTCCGGATGTTTCAGGTCTGCCCCCATCTCGGTGACGCTGAGAGACGAGGTGTTGGTGGCGAGAAGACATTCCGGACCCACCACCGCTTCCACTTCCGCAAACACCTGTTTCTTGATGTCCATGCGTTCAAACACGGCTTCGATCACAAAATCGCAGTCGGCAAAATCATCATAGCTCAGGGTACCGTGCAGAAGGCTGGAAAGGTAGCGAGCGCGGGCTTCGGGCATGCGGCCCTTTTCCACCATCTTTTGAAATTCCTGATGGACATAAGCACAGCCCTTGTCCACGAATTCCTGCTTGATGTCCTTCATGACCACAGGAACACCCAGCCGATAGATGAAAAGCTGAGCCAACTGGGATGCCATGAGACCGGCCCCGATGATGCCCACCTTTTTCACAGGTTTCGGCTTGGCCTCGGGCACCCCTTTGACCTTCTTGGCATAGCGGTTCACCAGATCAAAAGCGTAAATGGAACACTTGCACTGACGGCTCTTAATGAGGTCCCCCAAGGCCTTGTTCTCTTCCTCAAAGCCCTGGTCCACATCCCATTTGGTGGCCCCTTCGATGAGTTCGATGGCGCGATAGGGTGCCGGAGCCGCTCCATGGACTTTGCTGTCCACGAATTCCTTGGCTTTGGTGATGGCGGCCTTGAGGTTGGTGACTTTCGGAGTCTGACGTTCCACCTTTTCGGTGCCTGCAATAATCCCCATGAGGAAACGGAGCGAGTCGTCGAAAAATTCGGCTCCGTCAAACAATCGATCCGCCAGACCCATTTCATAGGCCTTGAGGCCGTCAATCATGCGGTTTTGATTGAGGGCATTGAAAATGATGAGTTCCAAAGCTTTTTCCGGGCCGAGAAGCTTGGTGGCCAGGGTGCAGCCGCCCCATCCGGGAATCAGGCCGATAAAACATTCGGGAAAGCCCATGGCCGGAACACTTCGAGACACGGTGCGATAGTTGCAATAGAGACCGATTTCCAGGCCGCCCCCCAGAGCCACACCGTTGTAAGCCGCGACGGTTGGAAAAGGCAGGTCCATGAGGCGCTTCATGATGGTATGGCCTGCCTTACCGATCTGGTAACCCTGTTCAAAGGTGGTGACAAAAGGCACCTGGGTGAGATCGGCTCCGGCCGCAAAGATGTAAGGTTTTCCCGTGAGCATGAGGCCCTTCACGTCTTTTTCGGCCAACACGGTGTCAATGGCCTCATTGAGCGACATGAGGGCGGCTTCGCTGAACACATTGGGTTTTTTGTAATCATGCCCGTTGTCCATGGTCACGATGGCCAGCTTGCCAACGGGAGAGTTCCAGAAATTGACGAAAAACTTGGTCACCGGTTCGCCCATGACAATCCCCCTTTATTCGGACTTCGCGGTTTGAAGGTTTTCCCAAATGACCGATCCCCCTTGGCCCAAACCCACGCACATGGCCGCCAAACCGTAGCGCGCTTCGGGATGGGCTTCAAAATAGTGCATGAGGTGAATCATGAGCCGCGGGCCGGAAGAAGCCAAAGGATGCCCGAAAGCAATGGCTCCGCCGTAAGGATTCAGGCGCTTGTCATCGGGAATCTTCATGCCGAATTCCTTCATGAATACAATGGCTTGAACCGCAAAGGCTTCGTTGAGTTCGATCACGTCAAGATCTTCAAATTTTAAGCCTGTGCGTGCCAAAACCTTGTGGGTGGACGGCACGGGACCATAGCCCATGATTTCCGGCTTGACGCCCGCATAGGCATATCCCACCAAGCGCATCTTCGGCTTAAGGCCCAGTTCCTTGGCCTTGTCGGCAGACATGAGCAGCACACCGCAGGCACCATCGTTCAATCCGGAAGCATTTCCAGGTGTCACCTTACCTTGAACACGAAACGGGGTCTTCAGGGTGGCCAAGGCTTCCATGGTTGTTTCCGGGCGAGGCTGTTCGTCACGGTCCGCCACCACCCAACCGTTCTTGGTGTAGACGGTCATGGGAACGATCATTTTCTGAATGATACCGTCCTGGTAGGCCTTGTAGGCCTTCTTCTGGCAATGGTACGCGTATTCGTCGGCCATTTCCTTGGTGATCTCGGGAAACATGTCATGCAGGTTTTCCGCGGTCTTGCCCATGACCAGAGCATCTTCGGAAACGATTTTTTCCGCAATGAAACGCGGATTGGGATCGGCGGTCGCTCCCATGGGATGATGCCCCATATGTTCCACACCGCCGGCAATGGCCACATCCACGGAACCCAATGCGATCTCCGAAGCGGCGCAGGTGACGGCCGTCATGCCGCCCGCGCACATGCGATCTACGGAAAAACCCGCCGTGGATTCGGGCAGACCGGCCAAAATGGCCGTGGTGCGCCCCATGGTCAAGCCCTGGTCCCCTTCCTGCGTGGTGGCACCCCACACGTTCTCTTCAACCATTTCGGGTTTCACCTGAGGGTTTCGACGCAGAAGCTCCCTGATCACTTTGACCACCATGTCATCGGCACGCGTCATCCAAAAGATGCCCTTTTCTCCGGCTTTTCCAAACGCCGTGCGAACCCCGTCCACTAAAACCACGTCCCTAAGCTTCATCGAATGTCCTCCTTGTTGTTAAACAAGAGCGAATCCTTCCTCGGGAATTTCCAAAGGCGACTTGTCGCTGGTCATGATCGCTCGAGCCTTCCCGGCTGCCTGGGTGAGCACCTGGGTGATCCAGAATTTGGCCGAAGCGATCTTGCCGGCGTAAAAGGCGGCACTGCGGTTGGACTGCAGCACGGCTTGGCGTGCCTTGTCGTCCTTGGCTCCATGGTCCGCATAAATTTCATAAAGTTTGCGGTCCGCAATGTAGGCCTGCCACAGGAGCAACAGCCCCAGCGTGACATCGCCGAAAAGATCCAAATAAGGCTTGGCGTAGAGAATGGGCACGTGAAATTCGTCGGTCATGCCTTTGAGTCCAAAGAACTTGGTGACTTGAATGAGGCTTTCAGCGGCCTCTTCATAAATGTCCAGCATTTCCCGCATGCGGTAATTCTTGCGGAACTTAGCCGTCAGCTCGGCACTGAACTTGGCGGCGTTCTTGAACAGAAGACCGCGCTTCATGGCAATCTTTCGACCCACCAGATCCAAGGCCTGAATACCGTTGGTTCCTTCGTAGATGGACGCGATCTTGCAATCCCTTAGGAACTGCTCCACCGGGTATTCCGACGTGTAGCCGTAACCTCCGTAGACCTGGACGGCCGTCTCGCAGACTCGAAAGCCCAGGTCGCTTCCCACGGATTTGCAGATGGGAATAAGAAGGTCCACGTAGCCTTGATAGAGCTCCCGTTCCTCGTCGGTTTGCGCGACGCGCACCCGATCCAGACAGTAGGCGGCAAGATGCATGAGAGCCCGCAGCCCTTCCGTGCTGGATTTCATGAACATGAGCATTCGGCGCACATCCGGATGGTTAATGATAGCCACGCGCTCGGCACCGGGATCCTTCATCTTTTCCACCGGGGTTCCCTGCACCCGTTCCTTGGCATACTGCAACGCATGCAGATACGCCGTGCTGGCATGGGCCAGACCCTGCATACCCACAAAAAGGCGGGCTTCGTTCATCATGTCAAACATGATCCGCATGCCCTTATTGGGTTCGCCCATGAGGTAGCCCAGGCACTTGCCGTTTTCACCGAAGTTGAGCACGCAGGTGGCGGAACCATGAATGCCCATCTTATGTTCGATTCCGCCGCAGTTCACATCGTTGTCCACCAGGTTCCCGTTGTCGTCCACCAAGAGGCGCGGCACGAGAAAGATGGAAATGCCTTTGGTGCCCTTGGGCGCGCCTTCAATGCGGGCCAGCACCATGTGGACGATGTTTTCGGTCAGATCATGCATGCCGGAAGAGATGAAAATCTTTTGACCTTCGATCTTGTAGGTACCATCGCCTTGAGGCACAGCGCGAGTGCGCAGGTTGCCCACATCACTGCCCGCTCCGGCTTCCGTAAGACACATGGTCCCACCCCATTCACCGGAAAACATCTTGTACATGTACTTTTCCTGAAGTTCCGGCGTGCCGTATTTTTGGAGCAAGCGGGCGGCGCCATGAGTGAGGCCGGGATACATGAGCAAGGCCCAGTTGGCAGCGGCAAAAAACTCCACACAAGCATTGTGCACCGTGAACGGAAAACCTTGACCACCCACTTCAAGGTCATCCGCCATGGCCAACCAGCCGCCTTCACAGTAAAGCCGGTAAGCTTGGTGAAAGGATTCGGGAACCTTGACCAACCCGTTTTCGAAGCGACATCCTTCTTTGTCACCCTTCTTGTTGGTCGGGTAAAATTCCTGTTCTGCAAGCTTTTCCGCCTGTTCCAAGGCCATATCAAAGGTTTCCTTGGAATATTCGGAAAATAAAGGATACTTGCACAGATCTTCCACGTTCAGCTGTTCGTAAAGAACAAACTTCAGATCCCTTTCATCCACAAGTAGCTTCATGACTTTTTCCTCCTCGACCCTCGTGGCACCGTTGGAAAATCGCGTTTTGCTCCATCCTCAAGTTCCTTGAACCAGGGCTGCTTCCTGCTTGGATCATTGGTTCATGCCGGCGCGACGCGCTTTTACGGAAGGTTCTCCAAGTCCGTTGATGAAAAGATCCATCAAGGGTTCCGTCAGACTTTCCAGATTATACGGACGCCCTGCCAGCACCCATGTGGACACCACCTCGTCCAAAGCCCCGAAAATGAAGCGCTTGACCAATCCCAGAGGCAAATCCTGGCGAAAGACTCCTTGCTGCTGCCCTTCGCGGATCACATCGCCTATGAGGTCCAAATATTTTTTCAGTTCTACTTTCTTGTATTCGCGCATGAAGCGGCTGCTTTGACGTAGCTCCACCTGCAGCACAGCCGCCAGCTCCGGATAAGCCTGAAACCCTGCCAGATGCATGGCAATAAGTCGACGAAAGCGGGCCAAAGCGTCCTTTTCCGAGGCCAGAGCCTCACGGAACTTCACGTTGATCTCCTTCATTTTTTCTTCAAAGATAGAGATCAGGAGATCGTCTTTGTTCTTGAAGTAGAGGTAGATGGTTCCATCGGCTACACCGGCTAGGCGGGCGATATCCGAAACTCGGGATTGAAAAAATCCCTTTTCGGCAAACACCGCCACCGCGGCATCCAAAATGCGCTGCCTTTTGTCCGAATTCTTGTGGTTTCCGCGCCCTTCCACCATCTTGCCCCGCTCCCATCGTCTCTTTCACATGAATGAATCATCATTCATTATCTGCTTAAACTTTTCCCGATTGTGCTGTCAAGAGAAAAAATTTTCTAAAGGGCCCCGGAAAACCTGAATTTTGAAACGGCAGGTGCGGCCGAACCAACATGGCCCCCCTTCGCACCATTTGTAGGGTGCACCGATGTGTACACCCAAAAACCCTACGGAACCGAAACATTTTGGGGCGGCCCCATGGGTCCGCCCCTGCAGAAGATCGGCACTCGGAAAATTAGGCCAAAAATATGTAGCGACATCCTAGCGGAAACATGGATCATCCCCTCTTTCTTTCGACGCCCCCTCCGTATGAAAAGCAGGTGATTCAAAACCTCATATTCGATATGTTTAAGGTGTCAGCGGGACAAGAAAGGACTCATCATGACAGATGCTCAGCAAAGCCCGCGAGGGCCTAAAAAACGCTTTCTCCTTTATATGCTTCATTGCGGCCTTGACGGCAAATTGCTTCAAAAGATCTGCGCCCGGCACGGGCTGGATGTGGAAATTCGGCAATTTCCTAGGGAAGAAGCCTTTGCCTACCATATGAATCCCCTGTTACCCACACCGGATCTGATCCTCATTCGAGGCCATTTCATCGGGCTCGTGCATGAATGCGACAAAGAACGCCATATCCCTTACGTGGTGGTTTCTTCCAAGCTGAAGTACGGCACAGGACAGCCCGTGTTCATTCACGCCGATAAAGGTTATGGGACCGAGGAAACGCTCGCCGTTTACCACACCGTTGCCGAGAAACTTAAAGAGATGATATCCTTGCGCTTTCAGGGCTCGGCTTCCCAATCGACGTCGCCCGAAGCATCGGCGGAGAAAGCTCCATGCTGAAAGTGGTTTTTCACGAGGCGTATCTTGCGCGGTATCCCACGGGTGCCGTGGAAACCCCCGCTCGGCTTCGTTCCGTTATGGGAAAGCTAAAAGAATTTTACGAGGTCGTCGCACCCTCCCCTGCCTCCAAGGACGATCTTCTACGAGCCCACAGCGAGGAACACCTCATCCATGTGCAGCTGGAGGGCAAGGCCGTCTGGGAAGCGGCTGTCCTTGCCGCTGGGGGGGCCATTTGTGCCGCACGTCTGGCCGCCCAAACACAACATCCCGTCTTTGCTGCTGTACGGCCGCCGGGGCATCATGCAGGACGCAACCGTTACGGTGGCTTCTGTTTTTTCAACAACATGGCCGTCGCTCTTTTGACTTTGTTCCACGAAGGACTCATTGAGCGAGCGGCGGTTATTGATTTTGATATGCATCGTGGGGACGGCACGGCGGAAATTTTTCAGGGAGATTCCCGATGTTTTTTTCTGGATGTTTCATCGGCGGAAAAAGACGGTTTTATTGAAAGGATCGCCGATTTTCTTGAAGCTTTGCCTTTGGTGGACATTATCGGCGTTTCCGCCGGGTTTGACATGCATCTGAAAGACTGGGGCGGACACCTTAGCAACCGCGATTACCATCGCATCGGCAGGCTTCTGGAGGAAACGGCCCGCCAAAAAGCATTCGGGAAAGTGTTTGCGGTGCTGGAAGGAGGCTATATGCCCCATGAACTGGGAAAGGCTGTCTATGCCTTTTGCCGGGGTCTGGAAGGCAAAGACTTGACTGATCTGACACTCATGACGAGGCCATGAGAGCAGCCCATCGAGAACTGGAACAGCTCAAGCGCGAACTGAGCGGCCCGCCATCGGATTTCACCGCCGCCTTTCTCAAAACCCAGGATCTGCGTCGCCTGGTGCAGCACCGTCCGGAAGTGCTGGACCATGGTACGGTGCGTCTTCTAGGAAAGATTCTGACCCATGAACCGTATCAAGCGCAAAGACAAGCCTATTTTTTCAGCCGAGAAACAGCTTTCGGGATTCGGGACCTCATGGAAAGATCCCCACGTCCCGACGTGGTGGAACATGCACGACGGATGCTGGAAAGGCTGTGTATGGAATCCCGCGGAGCTTGTCAGCGCGCAGCGTGTGAAGCCCTGGGAACGCTTCCTTTGGGCCTAGCGCCGCCCGATTTGCCTCCGGATCCAGATCCATGGTGCGCTCCCGTTTTGTCGTGGCAGCAAGCCAGCAACCTTTCGTGGGCACCAGGTTCGTGGGACGATTGGCATGTGTGTGGTCGAAGTTTCTGGCGCCGGGAAACAAAAACGGGAAAAATCCTTGTGATAAAGACCGCCAAAGATCCGGAAAGTGCTCAAGCCCTTTTTCGAGAAATCCAGTGGATGCGTCTTCTTCACGAGAAGGCTGAACAATGGCATTTGGACACAGCGCAAATTCCTTCTCCCCTAAACTCAGCCGGTCCGGGGTTGTTTCGAGTGGACTTCAGCACACGCGAACACCTTTTGAACTTGTGGGAAAACACCCATGAAGAGGCACCCTGGGCCATCGTTTTTATGGCTCCAGCCGGCTATTTCGACTACCCAAATCAGCCCATAAACGGCCTGATGCCCTCCAAGGCAACATTCCTTTCCGTCATGGTCCGGAACGCCCGCATGCTGGGACGCCTCGCTTCCCACGGCGTTGTGCATACGGCCCCCATCCCCCTTTTTCATAATCGAGTTCAGGGGCATCGCCGTGAAGACGGCGGTCTTTATCGGTGGCCTCGAGCCGGCAGGTTGGATCGGTGGTTGGCATCGTGCGATTATCCCAATTTCGGGCAATCAGGCCTGCGCGACTTGGAACACTTGGAACCTGCAGAGACCAACGGGGTTTCTTTCTACGAACACATCGGAGCCCATTTCCTGAGTTTTTTCCTGGTTTGCGGAAGCTATTTCAGGAATCGAGATCCAAGCCTTCGAGGTCGACAAAACGACGGAACCCCCGTGGACGTTCGTGAATGGTTTGATAAGACATTTCTCATGAAAGTGCTCGAATCCATCTTTCAGGCCTATTATGAAGCTTTTACCGGTCTGGCGGCCCCAACGGATATATCGGGAAACTTGGGCGGACTGGTGGACCGTATGATCGAGGAAATGGGCGTGGACCGGCACATGGAAGAGATTCTTCGAGTAGCCGACCAAAACAACATGACCGACCACGAATTTTGGGCTTTTCTTGAGGAACGAGGGTATTCGGCGACGGAGGCTCGACGGTTTGTCCGAGGCCGTGAAGACGTGGTGCTTCTCACGGGACCGCATCTAGGCGCCTTCAACGACCGCATTTCGCTGCCCGAAATGATTCAGTTTGTCGGCGCAGCGGCAGCCTTATGCATCAGCGGGCGTTTTTTCCACATCCGCAACACTGCTCGGTGCGTTGGTTCTTCCAGCGTCTAGCAGGCTGTCCAAGAACTCGCCATATCATGGTCTCTTGCCATTTCAAGATAGAGGCGAGGCGACGCCTCGCCCCTACAAACTTGAAACTGTGTCGTTTCCTGAGAGGGCTGGCCTTCGGCCTTTCATTTGTGCAGGCCGAACGCTCGCGCTCCCGAAGGGGAAAACCCTCTCTGCGCAGGCTCCTAGAAGCCGTCCAGATCATTTAGAGCGTCCCGAACGGATTGAATGAGGGTTTCAAACGTTTCGGAACGGTACGGATCAACACCACCACAACCCGCATCACCCATTTTGTCGAAAACGAATTCTTTTTCCATGTAATCCATGAGATGCCTCGTGGATTGCACGAGACGCCGCACTGCCTCATTCATTCCTTTGTCTCCTCTCTGTCCCTCCTAAACCAGAGCCCTGCTCAAGAACTCTTTAGCCGACCATAGAAACCACGCTCCGAAACCCACGAGAAACACGCCGCAGAAACGCAAAACCCACCGATAGCTGCGATCCCCCATGAACCGCGTGCCTTTGGTCACTCCCAAGGACACTAGGCTATACCAAGCAAAATCCGCGGCAATATGCCCAAAAAAGAAACAAGCCACACCCCACAAACCGAATTTCATGGCGGCCACCAGGTACCCTAAACCGATGGTGGCCCACCACAAGGTCCAATAAGGATTGGCAAGACTCGCCAGCACACCCAACATCACAGGATGCCGTCCTGAGACTCCGTCTTTGCTTGGAGCTTGCAGGTTAAGCGACAAGCGAGCCGCACTGCGCACCATATCCAAGCCCATCACCAGCAGAAAGGCGCCTCCGCAAAGGGCGATGGCTCCCATGACTCCTGGTTTCTTGAGAAAAGGACCAAGCCCCATCACCACGGCAGCAACCACAGCTAGTTCCAAAAGGGCGTGGCCCGTGATGAGCAACGGGCCCGCGCGAAACCCACGCCGAACTGATTGGCTGATGGTAATGGTTAAAAGAGGACCGGGCATGAGCGCCCCCGAAAGGGCCACGGTAAAGGATCCCGCCCCGATAGCCATCAATTCCCACATGAGAAGCTCCCTATGGAGGTTAGGGTTCGATGCGAGTTCCCAAAAGCTGCAAAAACTTACGTATCCACTCGGGATGGGCAGGCCAAGCCGGTGCTGTGACCAGATTTCCATCGACCACGGCGTTGGTGAAGGTTTCATTCACGTCAGCCCAGGAAGCTCCCGCCGCAAGGAGATCGGGCTTGACTGCCGGATACGCCGTGCACGTGCGCCCTTGAAGCACGCCGGCAGCCACCAGGACCTGCTGACCATGACAGATGGAAGCGATAGGTTTTCCCGTTTGCGCGAAATGACGAACAATGTCCAAGACCTTTGGGTTGAGCCGAATGTATTCGGGAGCTCTTCCACCAGGAATGACGAGACCATCGTAGGCTTCCGGCTTAATTTCGTCAAAGGTGGCGTTGAGTGTGAAATTGTGGCCCGGCTTTTCGCTGTAAGTCTGATCCCCTTCGAAATCGTGGACGGCCGTTCGAACCTTTTCTCCGGCCTTTTTCCCCGGACAGACTGCATGCACCGTGTGCCCGACCATTAAAAGCATCTGGAAGGGAACCATCACTTCATAGTCTTCCACAAAGTCCCCAACAAGCATCAGAATCTTTTTCGTCGCCATGAGAAGTCCTCCTTATGGCATTGTGCGTTACGACATTCGGCGTTCACGAACCCACACCACGGCCCTATGCAAGGAGCCACCCAGCCATTGACCAACACAGAAAGCCCCCACAAGTACGGAAAATGTATTGAGTCGCCATCCCAGCCCGGACATAACGCGCAGACCCACCACGAGTGGTACAGGAAGGTGCACCGCCAGAAACCAAGCCTTTGAAAACCGCCGCACGCCGGCTCTCCAGTATCCGAAAGGAAGATTAAGCCCCGCCACCAAAACCGCCGTCACGGGAAGAGTCAAGTATTGAACCCAATCACCCACGGGTAGGAACCTCTCTTGGATCATCCCTTAACTGAGCGAAAAATCTTGCAAGGGGGTCGATGTGCCGCCGCAAAAAGGCATAGGTGCATCCACCTTGAGAAGAAGGTCGGTGTGAAAAACGGTCGTATTTCTCCCATAGCTTGTCACGGCTTGGCTCAGCTTGGCCGTGGCCTCGAGAGCGCCTATGGCGGCCTCAGTCGAAATCCATGTGACTCCCACGGCCGTTGCCTTCAAAAAGTCTCTGTGTTTCATGTCTGCCTCCGCGGAAAGTTCCAGAGAACGCCCCGGGAAGAGTTTCCGCATCGATCAAGCACGCTCAGCACATCAGACCCCAACGAGAAATTAAACTTAACTTGACAAAAATCCCTGCCATGTCAAGCGGAAGATCTTCGCGAGTCCAAGAACCTTTTTGCTCAAAAGAAAGTCTTTCGTGAGGCGCGAAACAAAAGAATGGAATGCCTGGGAATTCGCCCGAGAACGAATTTTACCCTGGAAGCGCCGGCGCCCTGCCAGCCTAATGAGTGAGCCAGAGGTCCTCGCTTCCAGGGAATAGAACAGTAGGGGCGAGGCGGCATCCCGTCCCTTCGATGAACATCTGCCCACAGCCTGAAGCTTTTGAAATTTTGGAGGGCCCAAAGCACACTATGCCTTCACGAAAATGTGGAATCGCCTTAGGCGTCTGAAGGCCATTAAAAACTTCAGTGAAACCGAAGGACTGAACCGTGACGCTTGCTTCCTTGAAAAGGATCGCGATAAGGAAGAGAGTGTGTTGGACAATGCCGGCTCTCATGGCCTAAAAGAGGAGGAAATCGTGCCCGTTCTGGAAGAATGCACCATGACTTTTTTTGAAAAGGAACGGCGGGTTATTCATACCGTCATTATCCCATGCGGTTCCTTGGAAGAACACGGGCCCCATCTTCCTCTCGGGACCGACACGTTTCATGCTGTGGCTCTGGCCAACGCCGTGGCCCGTATCATGCCCGTCTGGGCAGCACCTCCCATGTGGTATGGATTGTGTCGAAGTTCCAGTGAACATCCGGGAACCGTTGGAATACGCTCTCGAACCCTTCATGCCCTCCTCTTCGATGTGGTGGAAAGCTTTTACCGACAAGGATTGCGAAATGTGATCGTTCTCAGCGGCCATGCCGGCGGAACTCACATGGCAACCCTTGTGGACGCCGGCGAGGAACTCATGGAACGCCTTCCAGAGTTGCGCTTAGCCGTTTGTTCCGTGCTCGACATCGGCCGAACGGCCTGGAAAGACATTCAAGAAAATCCAAAGGATTCCCACGCCGGCGAAGTGGAGACATCGCTTATGCTTCATTTGCACCCGGAATGGGTTCAAGGGATTGCAGAGGAGGCCTATCCCACGTTTCCCGAGCACATTTTGGTACGTCGCAAGAGGGCTTATTGGCCTTCGGGGGTTTGGGGAAACCCCAAAGCAGCATCGGCAGAAAAGGGACGTCTTTTTATGGACTCTTCTGTAAAGGCCCTGATGGCCCTTGTCAAAAAGCTGGAGACCTGGCAGGACCCCGATGTGTGAAAACCTGCCCCTTCTGTGATGATAATGCGGGCCGGATTGTCCGACCCACACCATGGTCTCGCAGGGGCGGACACATCGGTCCGCCCCGACCAAGGCGGGTCGTGGACGAGCGGACATGGAGGTTCTTTACCCTGAGGATACGCTGCTTTGCACATACCTCGCCGTTCCCCACAGGATACGGTGGTCTCTGCAAGGAGAGCCGGTTACATTGGAAAGGGTAAGAATAGAACATCAGATGAGAACGATAAACGGCGAGAGCTATACCGAAAATGATGGGTAAGCCGGCACATAACTCAAGAACCGTCCCGGAACTCCTGGCCCCTGGGGGTCATCTGGATGCGCTCTGGGCCGCCATAGAAAACGGAGCGGACGCCGTTTATGTGGGCCTCAAAAAGCTCAGTGCGAGAGCCCACGCCCCCAATTTCAGTCTGGATGATCTGGCCCGTCTTCTGCCTGTAGTGCAAGGTCGAGGAATTTCCGTGTACGTGGCTTTCAACAGCCTTGTTACGGCTCGAGAAATCCCATCCGTCATGGACACGTTGCAGGCCCTATCGGACCTGAGTGTGGATGCGCTGATCGTTCAGGATCCCGGTCTTTTTTTCTTGTGCCGCCGTTATTTTCCATCTCTCAAGCTTCATGCAAGTACCCTGGCCGCGGTGCACAGTAGCGCCGGTGTGCACGTCCTGGAAAGGTTCGGCGCTCGCCGCATCGTCCTGGCTCGAGAGCTCACCCTTGATGAGATTCAAGCTATTCGTCACAAAACCCATGCAGAACTAGAAATCTTTGTCCACGGGGCTCTTTGCTACTCAATATCCGGCCTTTGTCTTGCCAGTAGCTACCGCGGCGGGCACAGTGGGCTTCAGGGGCGATGTGTGCAACCTTGTCGACTTCGCTATGTTCAGGAAAGAAAATCCGGCTATTTTTTTTCCTGCAATGATTTCTGCGCACTCGCCCACATTCCTTTCCTCAAAAAACTTGGCCTGACAGCTTTTAAGATCGAAGGCCGCATGAAGGACGCCGACTACATCGCCACGGTGGTGCGTGCCTACCGGCATGTGCTGGACGCCCCCGATAATCAGGTTCAAGATGCCGTGGAGGAAGCTCGAGACTGGCTCACTCGAGCTCCGGCTCGCCGCCTAACCGCGGCCTTTTTCGGCAAAGATCCTTCCAAGGAAATCCTTAGTCCGCATCGTTCCGGATCCAGTGGACTGTGGGTGGCTACCGTAAGATCCATAGGGCCTGAGGGCTTGAAGGTGGATCTTCGGCATTCGATACGCTTAGGAGACCGCTTACGTCCGGAATCCTCTGAAGGCAAAGAATTGCCTACATTCGTTTTGGAAGGCATCCGTACGGAAGATGGAACCTTCTTGGAAGAAACTCAGACGCTTGGTTCCGTGGTTCTTGCCACAACAAGGCTTCAGGAACTCTCCACCGGTGTGAGGCTCTTTCGAATCGGAAGAGAGCCCATGCCGACCGCAAAGCTCTGGCAATCTCTTTTGCGGGACGGCTCGAAACCCTTGTCCTATCGGGCTCGATGGGACCACCACCATGAACTTCTTGACCATTTCCCGAAAAGCCCAGGCAATGTTCGACGTCTCGCCCCGTCTCTCTGGATAAAGCTCCGTGCTCTTGCGGATCTCGGGCGTGCCATGACATCGCCCGCTCAAAAGGTTTGGCTTGTGGCCACCCGAGAAAACCTGGAAAAAATGGCCAAGAGACGTCTCCACGAGGCGCAGAGGGAACGATTCGGCTGGTCTCTGCCACCAATTCTTTTTGAAAACGATGTGGATTATTATCGCAAGGCGGTAGCCTGGTACCTTTCCAAAGGATATCGAGCTTGGGAAATCAACAATTGGGGTCACTTGGATTGGTTGTTAGAAGACGGGAGGATTTTCGTTACCGCGGGTTCCCGCATGAACGTCCGCAACAAAGCGGCCATGGCCGCTTTGGCCGAGGTCGGTTGCCGCTCCGTGGTGCTGTCCTGGGAAATCACTCGCGATGAACTTCGCGAACTCATCTTGGACCCTGTGCCATGCGTTCCCGTGATCCCGGTGTACGGTCATCCTTCGCTCTTTCTTTCAAGAATTCATCCGCCCCTTTTGGAAAATCGACCGATCAAAACACCACGCGGGGATGTTTATTTCTACCGCAAGGAAGGGTCGCTCGCGGCGCTCCATGCCGATCGCCCTTGCAACTGGTTTGAAAAGATTCCCGAATTGGAAGCGATGGGATACCGGACATTTCTGATGGATTTGGGAGAAGGGCCAACACCTTTGGAACCCGGACAGTGGGAACGTCTGTTGAGCGGGTACCAGCGACAACGTTCCGATGCGCCCTATTCCCTTTTTAATTACGAGAGAAAACCCATTCCCGACTCGAGGGCTAAAGCATCCGCCTCGAAAGAGCCTCAACAGGGCAGGGGCCACCGCCTTTTCCATGAGAGGTGAAACAGGTCGCGCCCAAAGCAAAGATCAAAGCGTAAGGGGGTAAGGGGAATTCATGCCACCATTTGTTCATCTGCATGTCCACAGCCAGTACAGCCTTTTGGACGGAGCCATTCGATTGGGGGATCTCGTTCAAACAGCGAAGGAATTTGAAATGCCCGCGGTGGCGGTCACAGACCACGGCAATATGTTCGGAGCCTTGGAATTTTATGAAAAAGCCAAAAAGGCCGGCATCAAGCCTATTATCGGCTGTGAAATTTATCTAGCCCCCAGAGGGCGTCATACTCGTGGTCTTTCCGGCAACGCCGGTGCAGGACCCAACGGTGCCGATGACGACAAGAACCAACACCTGATCCTTTTGGCACAAGATCTGACAGGATACAAAAACCTCATTAAAATCGTCACCCTCGCTTACCTGGAAGGCTTTTACTATAAGCCTCGGGCCGACAAAGAACTGCTTCGAGCCCACCATGAAGGTCTCATCGCTCTGTCCAGTTGCTTGAAAGGGGAAGTGGCCTCCGAGCTTTTAAACGGCAGAGCGGACGCCGCTCTTCGAGCCGCTCGGGAATATGAAGAAATCTTCGGAAAGAATCGTTTTTTCCTCGAAATTCAGGCTAACGGCATCCCTGAACAGGCGATCGTCAACGAAAAACTCATCGCTCTGTCACGAGACACAGGCATTCCTTTGGTAGCCACCAACGACTGCCATTACTTGAAACGTAATGATGCCCGCGCTCACGACATTCTCCTATGCATTCAGACAGGCAAAACCGTTCTGGATGAAAAGCGCATGAAATTTCGAACAGATCAGCTTTATTTTAAGTCTCCGGATGAAATGTTTCGCGAATTCGCCCATGTGCCGGAAGCTCTGGAAAATACCGTGCGGATCGCCGACATGTGTGCCTTGAATATTCCACTGGGCGAATATCATTTTCCTGTATTTCCTTTACCCAACGGAGAATCCCTCGAAACTCAATTTCGAAAAACGGCTCTGGAGGGGTTTGAAAAAAGACTTTCAGAAATTCGCCATAACCGACCCCACTTTTCCGACCAAGATTTGGAAGCATACCGAAAGCGGCTGCAGGAAGAATTGGATGTCATCGTGGAAATGGGCTTTGCGGCGTATTTTCTCATCGTGGCCGATTTTATCTCTTATGCCAAAAACCGTGGCATTCCCGTAGGTCCGGGTCGAGGTTCCGCGGCTGGAAGCTTGGCAGCCTATGTCATGGGGATTACGGATCTGGACCCCATCGAGCACGGCCTTATTTTTGAGCGATTCCTCAACAAGGAACGCATCAGCATGCCCGATATTGATGTGGACTTTTGCGTTCTGGGTCGTGATGAGGTCGTTCGGTATGTGTCGGAAAAATACGGCAGGGATCAGGTGGCGCAAATCGCCACTTTTGGCACCATGCAAGCCAAGGCCGTGGTCCGGGACGTGGGGCGTGCCTTGGCCATGCCTTACAACGAAGTGGACAAGATCGCCAAGCTGATTCCTGCAGGTCTCGATGTGACACTTTCCAAAGCCTTTGAGCAAGAGCCTCGCCTCGTGGAGCTGCAGCGGGAAGATCCTCAGGTTCGAGAGCTTTTTGAAATCGCTCAGGCTCTGGAAGGCCTCACACGCCACGCCTCCACTCATGCCGCCGGGGTGGTTATCGGCGACAAACCCCTTGTGGAATACATGCCTCTGTTTCGTGATCAAGACGGCAAGGTGGTGACCCAGTTTTCCATGAAATATGTGGAAAAAGCCGGACTTATCAAGTTCGACTTTCTCGGCTTAAGAAACCTTACGGTCATTCATAACGCGGTCCAGCTGATCGAAAAGAATCATGGGGTCCGTCTGGACATGAAACGGCTCCCTTTGGACGACCCCAAAACATACGACCTGTTGGGTCGTGCCGACACCACGGGTGTCTTTCAGCTGGAAAGTTCGGGCATGCGAGATATTCTCGTGAGGCTGCAGCCGGAAAGGTTCGACGACATTGTGGCCTTGGTGGCCTTGTATCGGCCGGGTCCCATCAAAAGCGGAATGGTGGATCAATACATCGACGGAAAACACGGGCGTATTCCCATAACTTACGATGTGGAGCAGCTTCGACCCATTCTGGAACCCACCTACGGCGTTATTCTGTACCAAGAACAGGTCATGGAAATCGCTCGAGTGCTGGCCAATTACACTCTTGGCGAAGCCGATATTTTACGCCGCGCCATGGGAAAGAAAATTCCGGAAGTCATGGCCGCGCAGCGTGAACGTTTTCTGGCCGGCGCTCAACAAAACGGCATCGAACTGACCAAAGCCAACCATATCTTTGACCTCATGGACAAATTTGCGGGCTACGGTTTCAACAAGTCCCATAGCGCCGCCTACGCTCTTATCGCCTACCAGACCGCCTACCTCAAAGCCCATTACCCCGTGGAATTCATGGCGGCTCTGCTCAATTCCTTTCTGAACAACACGGACCAGGTGGTCAAACTCATTAACGAATGCCGAGAAAAAGGTATTGCGGTGCTGCCTCCCGATGTGAACGTGAGCGAGCTGGATTTTACCGTGGTGGAAGGAAAAATCCGGTTTGGCCTTGGGGCCGTGAAAAACGTGGGGGAAGGCGCCATTGAGAACATTCTAGCAGCACGCGCCAAAGGAGGGCCGTTCACTTCCATTTACGATTTTTGTGAACGCGTGGACTCTTCCAAAGTGAACCGCCGTGTTCTGGAACACTTGATCAAGTGCGGGGCTTTTGATTCCATTCATGCGGATCGAGCTCGGGTTCTGGCTGCCATGGACCAGGCTTTGGAAAAAGCTCAGGCTCGACATCGGGACCGAAGTGCAGGACAGCTGAACCTTTTTGATCTGCTACGAGCTTCCGACAAGCACAGCCCGGAACCTGAAACGCTGCCTGAAGTCCCTTCTTGGGACAGTCGGACCGTTCTCAGCTATGAAAAAGAAGCCCTTGGATTTTACATTTCCGGACATCCACTAGATCACTACACCGATGTTCTTGGAACCCTATGTACGGCGGACACGCAAACAGTTCGAGAGAAGCCGGACGGCGCCAAGGTCATTTTGTGCGGACTGATTTCTATCACCAAGGAGCTGACGACAAAAAAAGGTGAGCGCATGGCCTTTCTCAGCCTTGAAGACAAGGAAGGCACCTTGGAAGTGGTTTGCTTTCCAGAGACATACCTCAAAGCACGTCCCTTGCTCCAGGGGGACGAACCACTTGTGGTTTTCGGAACCCTGCAACACGATGAAAAGGGATCCAAAGTGCTTGCGGATGAAATCCTCACCCTCGAAGAAGCCCAAAGCCAATCGGTGGATACGGTGCTCATCAAATTACCGGCGCACACTTTGGATCGAAACGGTCTCGAAACCCTGCGCCACCTTTTGGTCGCTCACTCCGGCCCCTGCAAGACCGTGTTGCATTTGGATGTGGACGGTCAAGCCACAGCCGTCATTGCCCTGAATCATAAGTTGCATGTGACACCAACTTCGGGGTTCGTGCGCGCCATGACGGCGCAGTTCGGAGCCGATTGCCTTGATCTGGTGCGCAAAGCTTGTCATCAATGAGGGCTGTTCCCTGCTGAAACGTGTCTGAGAAAGGCTTTTCCTTTGAGGGAGCAGGCCAGGGGTGATAGAGTTCATAAAGATGGAGGTCATCCCGATTTGCCTGACTTTGGGAGGAAACCGATGATCGACGGGTACCGTTTTGGATCTATGGAGATAGCCGGGACAACGTATCAGGCTGATCTCAAGATTCTTCGCAACAAGGTGATTCCCCACTGGTGGCGTAAAGAAGGCCACAAGGTTCATGTGGAAGACATTCTGGACATTTTGGAAGCGCAACCCTTGGTGCTGGTTATCGGACGTGGCAGCCCAGGTTTGATGAAACCATCCAATGAAGTGCGAAGAGTCTGCCAAGAAAAAGGAATCCAGCTCATCGATGAGCCTACGGAAGAGGCTGTGCGCACCTTTAATGATCTGGTGCGGGCCGGAAAACAGGTGGCCGGTGCGTTTCATCTGACCTGTTGAGGCGGTTTCGGCATGAAGGGCCGGATATTTTTTGTGGAAACCTTAGCCGAAGATCAACGTCGAGATCTGTGTCGCTGGGTGGAGCGGCTTTTCGAAGAGGGATATCGTGTATTTGTTCTTACGGGATCTACAATCTCTGCGCAACAATTGGACAAGTTATTGTGGAGTTTTTCCAAGGCCAGTTTCGTTCCTCATCGCATTGTGACCCAAGCCGAGGAGGCCATCAAAGCGATCGAACCTGTCCTGATCGGTTGGGACCTTTCAGCACGCGGTTCCTGCAACGTGCTCGTGTGCGACGAAACCCCGGACCTGGAAGCCGCGGCTTCTTTTGACACGATTGTCCATTTTGTTCCCATGGATGATGCTGACAAACGGGAAGCCAGTCGACGTCTGTGGGCGAATGCCAAAGAACGAACATGGACTCTTCGACATGTGCCGTTGCCGTCCTCGGCACGGACCGACGAGTCAAACAAACAAAGGAGCTCGCCTCCATGAGCCTTTTGGATTATCCCAAGCGGTTGTATTATGATTATGGAAGCCGTCTCGCGATTTTTTTGGTACGACGAAAGCTTCGAAAAAAGGGGCTGGATCCTGGAGCCTGGCTGGTGCTGGCTCGGCTTTATGAAGTACGCCGGGATTTTTCCACCGCGATTTCCACGCTGGAACAAGCCCTTAAGGTTTATCCAGGAAACCAAGTTCTAGAAATGCACTTGAAGCGGATCAAGACTCTGGCGGCGGGCGCCACGCCCTCACACGACGCCTAGGAACCTGCTCGAGAACTCGCAATACCAAGGTTCCTCATGCCATTTCGTGAGAGATGCCAGACGGCGCCAGTCTCTCAAACCCGAAATGGTGTATTTTTTAGGGAGTGGGCCTTCGCCCCACTTGTTTTGCGAGCGAGCCTCCCGCGGCGGCCGCCAAGCCCCAACCTTTGTACACTCTCAGTAGGCCGGAACGGTCATGTAACGTTCATTGGTCATGTGCTGCCCCTGATACGTGCGTGTGCGCACCGTGGCCGTTTGTCCCTGATAACTAACGGGATCGGCCTGAACCCATTCGTTGGTATTGGGATTATGGTAGGTTACGGTCTGACGGCGCCTAGCCGCTTCTTCCGCCGCCCGTTGAGACACCTCGGCAATCCCGTAACCAGCCAAGGATCCTATGGCGGCTCCAACGACAGCTCCGCGCCATGGGTTTTTGTTGTCGATAAGGGCTCCGACGCCGGCCCCCACCACGCCCAGCCAGGTGGCCGATTCCAAATGCTGCTGGGTTGTAGGGCCGGGAACACATGCGAAGGTTGACATGACCAAAAAAATGGCCGCCAAGCCACAACTTAAACCTTTCATCGCCAGTCTCCTTTACCGGGATTGACGCTCCCGAGAATGCGCCCGGTTCCGGGATAACTTTTCCATAACCTTGAAATCTTCCCCTTCAAACCTCTCCTCTATGGACTCCAGTTCCAAAGCCGTTTCCTCCCATTGCGCCGTCACCTGTTCGATTTTTTCCTGACACTCTCGGTACCGCCGCTGCAAAGCCGCCACGTCTCTTGCGCCTGTGTAAGTGTCGGAATTCGCCAAAACGGCGCTTAAACTCTCCCGTTCCTGGTGCAGATGATCCAATTGTTTTTCCAAAGCCTCCAAATGATCCTGAAGAGGTTTCTTAAGTCGGTATAAAGCATTACGCCGTTCCGCCTCCCGCCTTTTTCGCTCTTTTGCATCAGTTTTAGGCCGCATGCCGTCTTGAAGCTCCATCAGAGCCGGGGACGGCGAAGGAACTTCCTGTTGTAACGTTTGCTTCCATAACCGTTCGTAATCATCCGCATTACCCGGCAAAAGCTCCAGCCGGTGACGGCTCACCAATACAATTTTTTGCGCCAAGGCATTGATGAAATGCCGGTCATGGCTCACAAAGCACACCGTGCCTGAATAAGCTTTGAGAGCCTTTTCCAACATTTCCCGCCCCGGAATATCCAAATGGTTCGTCGGTTCGTCGAGCAGCAACACGTTCGGCGCTTGTACCAGGAGCTTGCATAAGCTCAGACGCGCCTTTTCTCCACCGCTCAGCACTCCGACCTTTTTTTCCACATCATCTCCCCTAAAGAGGAAGGCCCCCAACAAAGTTCTTACGTGCGTGTGCGGCATATCGCCGGAAACCGAAAGGACTTCGTCGAGGACGGTCTTGTGGAGGTTCAGTTCCTCCCAGAGATGCTGGGCGTAGTAGCCGATCTTGACATTGTGTCCGCGTCGCACCTCTCCTTCCAAGATAGACTCTTTTCCCGCAAGAATCTTCAACAAGGTGCTCTTACCCGCTCCGTTTGGTCCCAGCAGAGCGATGCGATCACCACGCTCCACCACCAGGTCCACTCCGTCAAAGACGACCATGTCCCCAAAGGTCTTGCGCAGACCCACGACTTCCAAAACGCGTCGGCCACACCGTTCAGGTTCAGGAAACTGAAAGTGCACTGTTTCCTGGACTCCAGGGACTTCAAGGCGCTCGATTTTCTCCAGCATCTTGAGGCGACTTTGCACCTGACGGGCTCGATCCTTACGCACTCGGTTTCGAGCGATAAAATTTTCAATATGGCGTATGCGGGCATCCTGGTTTTCTTTGGCCGCTTCAAGGATACGACGCCTTAGAGCCTTTTCTTCCATGTATCGGTCAAAATTTCCTTGATAGGTCTCCACACGGCCGTTTTCCAATTCCAATATTCTTTGAACCACCCGGTTCAAAAAGGATCGATCATGGGAAATCACCAAAACAGCGGAACGGGTCTCCTGAAGATATGTCTCAAGCCATAGAATGGATTCCAGATCCAAATGATTGGTAGGCTCATCCAGAAGAAGAACATCCGGTTCCGCGACGAGCAACCGCGCCAGTTCCACACGCATGGCCCATCCGCCGCTCAGGGACGCGACAGGCCTATCAAAATCATCCTGGGTGAAACCCAGTCCCATGAGAACCTTTTGGGCACGAGCCTCCAGATCGTAGGAACCCAGATGCTCCAGTCGAGCCTGCAGAGCCGCATGACGTTCGGCGAGTCGTTGGGCCGTCGTCATGTTCTCGGCCTGGGCTAAAGCCGCTTCAAGTTCTTCCATTTCACGGCGCCATTGCGACAGTTCGCGGCGAACGGCTTGGGTATGCGCTAGGACGCTTAGGTCTTCCGGAGGACACCACTGTTGCGGAAGGTAACCTAAAGAAAGATTTTTGGTGCGGGTCACCACGCCATCATCGGGTTCCATGTCCCCCAGGATGATGCGAAAAAGCGAGGTTTTGCCGGCTCCGTTGGACCCGACGACCCCAATACGGTCGCCGGGATGCACATGAAAGGAGACTTGACGAAATAGTTCTTTGTTCCCGAGAAACTTACTAACACTTTGAACGGAGATCAAACAAGGTCACCTCAATATACCCATTTTCCATCGGCAAACCGAAAAACTTCCGTTACGGTCCGTGTTCCGCAGGAAAAAGGTCCTTTAGCCGCGTCGGCTCGACTTCGACCTTCACTTTCACAGACCTTCTCTTCATAACTTAAAACTCCTACGAACGGACACCCCTTGGATTCAGTCTTTTTGACCCGGGTTTCCTTGACCTCTCCCAATTCCGAATATCGAGCGACAACCTTCTTTTGGCCTTTGATCTCTTCAAAAGCGACCTTTTCCGGTCCATAAAGACCGTGCTGGGAAAGCTTCTTCATCCATTCCGATTGAAAACTCTCAAAGAGCCTGCAGGCTTCCTTTTCGTCGATTGCTTGCGCCTCGGAGAAGGCAAAGAGGCAGGTCACAAGAACAGCAGTGACGACAACGGCGCATATTTTCCCCATCGCAGTTCACCCCTCATAAAAGAGGCCGGGCACACGGCGAATGTGCCCAGCCTTTGTGCGTTCCGCTTTATTTGTTATTTCACTACTTTGATTTCCACACGGCGATTGATGCGGCGGCCCTCTTCCGTGGCGTTATCCGCTTTTGGTTTGGACTCACCGTAACCTACGGTCTTCATACGAGAGGCACTGATTCCCTTGGAGACAAAGTAGTTGAAAACCGACTGAGCCCGCCGTTCTGAAAGCTTCTGGTTGTAAGCGTCGGTGCCGATGGCGCAGGTATGCCCTTCGATGATGATCTTGATATCGGGATTCTTGGCAAGCACGGCGGCACCTTCGTCAAGCACCGGCTTCCATTCCGGCTTGATGTCGGCTTTGTCGAAATCAAAATTGATACCGCGCAAAATAATGACATCCTCTTTTTTCGCTTCCATGGCGGCGGTCGTGTAGAAGACGTCCTTGACGAACTGTTTCAGGGCCGCTGCATCGGCCAACAGCGTGGCTCCTTCGGCATGCACACCACAGCCACCGAGGCCGCTGATCTTTTTGAGAATATCAGCACCCTTGGGTTCATCCGCGAAACTGATTACATGAAAGCACACCTGAGGGTATTTGTTGCGAATGGCCTGGGCCGCTGCCACGGGATCGAGGCCCTGATTCGCCCCACCATCCGAAACCATAATCACGCCCGTCTTACCGCTGAACCCGGAAAGCACGGTATCCAAAGAACTAATGCCCGGGCCCATGGGAGTCAGACGCCCGAAGATGTCCTGATCAGGCTTGATCTTAGCGATGGCCTCTCCGAAAGCGTTCCTCTTATAGACAGCCGGCTCAGCGATTTTTTGCCAAGGTGCAAAAAGGTAAAGAGAACCCTTGTAACCCAGCTCAGGAATCTCGTCGTTCATCTTGAGCATGACTTCTTTGGCCAGAGCCATTTTCACCTTGCCAAGCTTGGCATGGGTCATGTACATGGACCCTGATTGATCTGGAAAAAGAATAAAATTGTCGATTTTGGGAATGAGCTTCGTTTGGGCGTGCACGGATCCGCACAGAAACCCACCCAGAACCAATACCGCCACCAAGACCATCCACTTTTTCTTGCCCTCCATAAATCGCTCCTTTCTTTCGTGTAAAATCATTCATGGTTGTGTTGGATAATCCGCCTTCCGGTGGATTCATGCAACCATGTCCACCATCTCCACCATCGTCTTTCCACACAAGGCCCCTGTCCTATGGCGTCCCTTTTACCCTCGATCTATGCAGGAAAAAACAACAAGAACCTAATAACCCTTCTTTCCATGAAGGCCCTTCCACACGGAAGGGTTCGTGAAAACTTTCTATTCCCAATTGGTGACACACTAAACAATGAATCCGCCTGAGTCAAGCTGTAACTCGGCATAAATTCAAGGTTCTCTGTGTCGGTCGAAGAAGAGAAAGTTCTCTTATTTCACGTGAACGTGAGTCCCCATGCTCAAAGAAGCTTTCAGTTTATGGACTCTTGAGGAACTTTTGGACTCCCTCGTGGACCGCAAGGCTCAAGAACCACCCTTGGGATTCAAAGGCAAGACCCTTGTCGACCATATCCCTTAGAAAGCCCTCGAGAGCCTTTCTGGAAAACCGAGGGTGTTTTCTATGCAAGTCTTCCAACGCGATGGGATCCAAACAGCTGAGATAGATGTCCCGCGAGGGGCCAACGAGGCGAAAGGTTTCAAGAACCTGCCCGTAAAGATCCCGTCTACGAAGCAGAAGAAAGGTTCCTCCGTCACAGTAACCCAGCCTCGGGGTTTTCCCGTCCGTATACTCGCGAAAGGTCTTGTCCTCTCGCTGCCATCTTTGAAGAAACTTCCGGACCGGCGCCCATAGGATTCGTTGGTAAGCTCGATCGCCTCGGTAGGTCTTGATCAAAAAACGGGCTCGTTTGAAAACCGTCTCTGGAAAGATGGCGGCATAGTGCGGATGGTTTTTGACGGCTCGAAGCCCGTAAGCCGCTGCATCCATGGCCGCAGGGCTTCCTTCTCCCAACCAAAACCGCACGCCCTTTAATGGACGAAACACACCAACCTGGTGCAGCACCTTCAAAGTTTCCTGCACTTCCCCCTGTGTGGAACCAGGAAATTCCATCAGTAGGTTGGATCGATTTTCAATGCCGAACTCTTCACAATGGCGCATCCAGGCTACATTGTCGATGACACGGGTGCCTTTGCCCAGGCGATTCAAAAGGCTGTCACTGAGCGCCTCGATACCGGCCTGAATTCTTTGAAACCCTGCCAGTCTCAAGGCCCGCACATGTACACGGCTCAAAGGTAAGCGCACTTCCCCGAAAAGATCGAAATCCTTTCCTGTGCCCTGAATCTCTTGGGCCATCTTTAAAAGCCTGGCAGGATTCAGGGTGTTGTCGACGAAAACGAAACGCAAGCTTCGGTGTTTTTCAGCCAAAGTTTTCAATTCCAAGCTTACCCGTTCGGGTTTTTTGGATCGATAGCCGCGCCACTGCAGATTGAGGTTACAGAAGCGGCAGGCCTTTCGGGTCGGTGTGCCTTCCCGAGCCAGGTGCCACCAGCATCCCCGGCTGGATTCCACAGGCAAAGCAAATATGGCTGTCCGCTCCTCATGCAAGGCGGCTTCTTGAAAAAAGTCGCTGTAGTCGGGAAGAGGCAAGGTATCGAGATGGGAAATCTGGTCCAATCCTTCCCCGGCAATTTGGTTTCGCTCACGACGATAAAAGATTCCCGGGCCCCAAGTATTTTCATCGTTCCCTCTCGTCCCGTGCCTTTCCAAAAGGCGCGACACGAGGCGATTCAAAGGTTTTTCCCCTTCTCCATTGATGACAAAATCCACCCACGGAAAAAGTTCCATGATCGATTTTCCCATGGGGCCGCTCACCAGGCTGCCTCCGAAAACTATGCGACCGGAAGGGGACCGTTGCTTAAGGGTTCGAGCCAAAAATAGCGAGGCGGTAAGTTGTGCGAAACAGACGGAAAACCCTACCAAATCCCCTTGTTCCAAATGGGTCCAGAGGGGCATGGTTTTATGAAATTCATCTATTTTGGAGACAATCTGTGGAAAGTTGGGAACCGAGCCGGTTTCAAAGCGGCGCCATTCTTTATAAAAAAGCTTTTCACAGCTTTCAAAGCGTTCTGGAAAAAGCAAAGCTCCATAGACGGCTTCTCCAAGCCAGCTACGTTCCGCGATTCTTTGGTAAAGGAAACGGCCCAGAACCCTTGCCACAGACAGGTAAGGGTGGGCCGTCATCACTTGAAGCTTTTGAGGAAAACGGGTTAAGAGAAAAGCTTTCAGGGTTCCAAGTTGAATGGATGGGCGATCGGCCAAGGCCCAAGGCATGGACACCAAAACGACCCGCATGGGATTTTAAAAAAGCCTCTTCACCCAAATCAGGCTCAAAGGTGAGCCCACGTCATATTTGCAGAACCTTGAAATTTCATTAGGATCGGCCGTTTGTTTTAGATCCAACAGCCGGTCGAAATCTCTTTCCACCACCACATTGCAGAAATCCATGGGCACAGAACGAATGAAGTCCAATTCATCCGGTTCCCAAAGCTCTTCCGCGATGTCGGACATACTGTCTTCCACGGCGTGGTGCCCACACACCTTGAAACACGCTCCGCACTGACATCGATGAATGGCGTCAAAATCCGTGGGAATAGGCTGTGCCACCTCACAAAACGGACAAACAATAATGTGTTTGGGAACCGGTCTTTTGGAACGTGCCATGCTCATCGCGACATCGATCCCCCATGTGACGTGCTTTTTCATTCGCTATCGTCCAAAATCATGTCGGCTTCATTGCCACACACGGTACACTTGCGTGTTTCCTTTTTCTTCTTGGAAACAACTCCCGGGTTCTCTTCCACCTCAACCCAGGTGCACGTGACCACCATATCCGCTTCGTTTCCGCAGTTTTCACAGTGACAGACTTGACGAAGAGTCGTCATTGCGTTCTCCTTTCGTCCCTTGGTTTTCCACTTTGGCGCTTGAGCGCAATTATAAGGTCATGTTCGCTGAAATCCAACATGAACTTTTATCACAGCCGCATAAAGCATGGTCGCCGGAGTCGGGAAGATCACAAAAAACCTGATCAAATCATAGAAGACAGTGAAGCCAAGGGGTTCTTCCCACATTCTTGACATGAATCCATCCTTGCGTGTTCCCTTGAATCCAGAGCACTTCCACCCTTTCACCCTGTGCCACATCACTGTAAGCCGCCACGATCATGGCCGCCGCTTGAACATGAGCCCGCCGTGGAGCTGTTCCAAAAAGAAGGGCTGTGGGGCCAGGATGGGAAGGCACTCTAAGAAGGACATCGTCCGGGCCGGCCATGGCCGAGAGACGTTCATTTTCGTGTTTTGATCTTCCTACGGCCAACACGCACGAGCTGCCCAGACGAAAATGACGTCCCCATTTGAGTCTTTCCACATGGATAGTTTCCGCATGGGGCATGATGGCAAAAAGCTCTTTGAGCTTTCTCGCGAAACCCTCTTTGGTGAGCATGCAGCCTCCCCCCGGCTGAGGAATCTCGCGAATACCATAGAATTCGGCCAGCTCCATTTGCCGCTTTCGACCCCGTCCATGGATATCCAAAAGTTTTTCTCGATCCACTAATCCTTCACGTTCCACAATCGTAGGTTCCAGGAGCTTGGCGCTTAGAGGTCTGAGAATTCGGCCTGGGACTCCGGACATCTTTTCAACAATTTTTAAAGCAGCCCGCCGTTGGCTCATGGGGCGTTGCCCAACCACTTCTCCCGTAAAAAGAAAATCCGCGCCTTCCTCGATCATGATTTTGGCAGCTTCACGCAGCATCAACCCGTGGCAGTCTATGCAAGGATTCATGTGCCGTCCGTAACCGTGAGGAGGATTTTTAAGCATCCTGAGAAACACTTCGCCAAGATCAACCACTCGCGTGGGAATGCCTGCCAGGCGCCCTGCCTGTAAGCCGCCTTCCGGGCCGAAAAAAGGCGTGGTAAAAGTGACAGCCACCAGATCCAGGGGCTGTTCCTGAAGCACTTTGACCGCCAAAATGCCGTCCAGACCTCCGGACAACAACCCAATGCCTTTTCCTTTGCATGTCATCGTTTGCATCAAGGTGCTCTGGTTAGCATCGAAGATGAGTCAGTCCGAGGAAAGAGGCGTGGAATCCAGAACAACTCGAGCAAAGCCCAGCTGCCTCATGTGTTGCGATACATGCCCGTAGACTTTGGGTTCACGCAAAATGTTCATATCGTCCCGTCCAACCTGTATTCGAGCCTCTAGGCCGCGCCATCGAACCCGCACCTGCACACACCCCACCTGATAAAGAATGTCCTCGGCAGCTTCAATCCTTTTCAAAGTGTCCACCTGCAGCGATGTCCCAAAAGGAACCCGTGTCGCCAAGCAGGACTGGGATGGCTTGTTCCAATTGGAAAGCCCTGCGTTCCGCGCGAAGCGACGAATGTCTTTCTTGGTCCATTCCGCCAAGGCAAAAGGACTGGCAACACCCTTCTCCAAAAGGGCTTTTCGTCCAGGACGATCTTCCTGCGCATCGTCTACGTGGGATCCGTCCACCACAACCGCTCCATGGAGGCGTGCATGAAAAACAGCTTCCATGATTGCGGCTTTACAATGGTAGCATCGATTGGAGTCGTTTTCTCGAACCGTTTTCAATGCCAAGAGGTCCAAAGGCAAGATTTTGAGGGGTAGATGCAGCTTCCAGGCGACCGCTTGAGCTGAGGTGAGTTCTCGAGCCGAAAGAAACGGGCTTTGGACCAAGTACAGATGAACCGATTTTCCGAGAACGCGGGCACAAAGCCAGGACAGCAGAGTGCTATCCACACCTCCCGAATAGGCCACCGCCACGGTTTTCCACGACGCCGTCACCGCTTCAAGGCGCGCCATTTTTTCGAAGTCCATCTGATTCCACACGATCCCTTTTTCGCTCAAGCCTCCTCTTTCCATGGATAAAATATTTCTTCAGCGCCTGAACGGATTGGGCAGGAGCCGCTGAGGCACTCCTAGTTCAAACCGCCCCTCTTGGATCCATTTCTTGAGAATTTCCGCAATTTCTCGAGCCCGCACCACACTCGAAAGCGGTACGGTAGGTACTTCTTTGTCCCCGATACGAATATGACCCGAGCGTAGTTCTTCGTAATTGACTTCCGCCAAGGGTTCCGCCTGTGTGAAGCTGTAGTCTTTCACCTGCGTGACAATCTCCGCATCAGAGACTCCCGTGTAGGCGGCCATTTCCACATCTAAAATCGGTATGGGAATCCCGATACCCACCGCCAAAGAACAACCATATCCCTGAATACTCACCCCCATAAGCCATCGAGGGCTCATGTCCTTTAAGTCCCCCAACACCATCAAGGTCCCCGAAGGCATTCGAGGAACCCCGTTGGGCAATCTCGGCGCTTCTGGCCTGTGCTGAGAGCCATGCCAGACTATGTATCCCTCGCCACCTCCGAGAAAGATGCGTGTTCCCAGCCCTAAGGTGCGATAATGCGGATCATTTAACAAGGGACTTAGTTCACCCGAAGTGGAATAGTTGGCGTTGCCGAGGCGAGGTTTGAGGGGTCCCATGTAGGTGTAGATGGTTTTTTTGGAAAGATTCACGGCGCAGTTGTAGTTTTGGTAGGCGTTTCGAGGGTTGCACAGGACGGCATAGGGCAAATCCTGGAGTGTGACGGTCATTTCCACGTGACGGTTCGGATAACAGTCCGTTCCGTAAGCTTCGGCGCGAATCCGCACGGGTTTTCCGCTTACCAGGTCATGAATGACATGACCTCCTCCATATTCAAAAGTTCCCGGATGCACCTTGTTGAGAGGATCATCAAATGCAGGCTCCGTCGCGCCCAAATAGATGTCTACAGCAGCCAGCCCCGCATAGGCGGGAACATCGTTGACCCATACCTTAGCCGCCTTGATAGGGGGTTGAGTATGGCCGAAGTTGATAAAAACTCCCGAAGAACACATGGGCGCAAAGGTGCCCGTGGTGACCACATCCACTTCTTTGGCAGCCTTTTCCGGACCCACTCTCTTGACCAATCGGGTCATTTCTTCCGCCGTCAAAACCACCACACTGCCTTTACGAATGCGCTCGTTGATCTCCTCATAAGTCCTGGAAAATGTCGCCATGTGCCTTTAACTCCCCTCAAAAAAATAACCTTGACCATGCAAACCCGCTTCTAAAGCGCCGATCCTTTCTACGCCTTAAAAAACCTGTAGGGCTCCAGTGCCTCTCTCAGTTCCTCCGGAAGGTGGCAGGATCGCCACGTTCTGTCAATAGCAACCATGGAGGCGTGGCCGCGCCCCACAACGTCCGAACGATCTTGCAAAAAGAAATAAAAGGCGAAGGTAATGGATCGAAGACTCATCCTGAAGACCCCTACTCGAAGGCGTAAGGCATCGCCATATTTGGCCGGCCGAAAAAAGTCGCACGCAGCCCCCACGATCGGTAGGCCGAACCCGCGCTCGGTATCTCGAAAATACTTTTCGGGAAGACAACCCACGTGACGCATGAGCTCTTCAATACCATGGTGGCAATAACGAAAGTATGATGCAAAGTAAACCACTCCGTAGGGGTCCGTGTCTCCAAACCGAATGGTAATGGGAATTTCCAAGCAATTTTGCGGAGCATCTTGGGGAAGCTCAAACATAGTCCACTCCTTTTTGTTGGTGTTCGTAATAAAATCAGATTAACATTATTTGCGGCCCTTGTCGTACACCTTTATCTTTACATTCTTTCCAGCGAATTTCCGTGGCACATGAGGCGGGCATGCCGGTCCGCCTTTACAGTTTCTTGAGACTGGAAAGCCGTTTGGATTCAGCTTTCCCCTTGGCAAAAGCTTTCGCTTGCACTAGGATGCAATGACAGTTCATGAAAGAAGAACGCATTGAGCACACCGTTTTCAGGTAGAATTCCAGATGCTTTCGGCCATCCTTAACAGAAAAACAGACCGTCGTGGCGGAACACCCTTTCTTGGGCTGATTTTGTTCTGCACCCTGATTTTTTCTTCTGTGCAGCCCCCTCTTGTTTCCCTGACGTCGGCTCAGAATATACCCCTCGTTGTGGCAGCTCGAGAAAACCACGAACCCTTTTCCTACACGGACATCCATGGCCAGCCCGCCGGGTTGTTCGTGGACTTGTGGCGGCTTTGGGCTTCGCGCACAGGACGCTCCGTAAAGTTTGTCCTTTCTGAAACCATGGATATGGAAAACCGTATTCTGGATGGTCGAGCCGATGCGTGGACCGGGCTTTTCACCCTGGCCAGTCATCCTGAGCTTGCCCTGAGTGACCCGGTCATGCTTCTTTTTCGAGCGCCTACGGTCACAACCCATGATGGTGTCTTGGCGATTCGTGTCGCCGTCCGCCCAGACAGAACGGATCTACTGACTGAAATCAACCAGGGATTTCTCAAGCTCACCGAAAAGGACCGCCAAACCCTATTGGTGCGCTGGTGGCCTCAGGACAATTGGGTGCATCTGCCACGTTCCCGCCTCATAAACGCGATGCTGCTGGGAGGTGCTTTTCTTATTCTATGGGCCATAGGTGCGTACGCTCTCTATCGATTCAAGCTTCAGGGCAAATCGCAGGAATTGTTGGCCGCATTGACCGAATTACGCCTCAAAAACAAGGTGCTGCAGTCCGAAATCGCCGAACGTCGGCAGGTCGAAAAGGACAAGGAACGCCTCATTCAGGAATTGCGAGAAGCCCTGGAAAACGTTCGAAAGCTCCGAGGACTTTTGCCCATCTGCGCCTACTGCAAAAAAATTCGAGACGACCTAGGCTATTGGAATCAACTGGAAAGTTATCTCAGCCAGCACGCGGATGTAACCTTTACGCACAGTATCTGCCCCGAATGCTCCAAAAAGATCTACGAGGAACTTAAAGCCTTTAAGGATGCGGAACAACAAAAGAAAAAAGCCGTCTCCGGGTAAAGACATACCTTGAGGGCTACCAAAGCCCTGACAATAGGGGAACGATCGTGGTAAAGTGTCCGCGACGACGAGGTACGATGCCTCCAGAACGCCACACAACCGACAAAGGATAGGATGCCATGAACACACCGTTCAGCCCGGCTACGGAAGAAGCAACACCTCTCAACATTCGCAACCCCTATATCGTCAATTTCTTGAAAGCTCTCGTGGAAAAAAAGGGAGAACAGCACACCCCCGAGGCTCTCAAAAAACTCCTTGATGACATGTACAAGCTGTTTGAAAATCTTCTGGGTCAAAACATGGTTAAGGCACTGCCGGAAGACAAACGTGCCGAATATTTGGAACTCACTAAGGATCTGTCAAAACTCAGTTACAAAAAGGTGGAAGAAATCTTTGACAAGCATGTGCCTCATTACCAGGAGGTCATGAAAGAAACCATGAAGCAATTCACGGTGCTTTTCATGAAAAACCGCCGCTTCGACCCCAAGGATTTTGAAAACCTTCCGGACACCTCGGTGTCGTCATAAGCTGGAGTTTTACGCACGCGCCAAAGCAGACAGGCCTTCTCGGCATATGCGCTGAAGGGCAGCCCCCTATGTCCGTCCAGCCCTCAAAAAATTCTGCAGGGGCGGACCGGTGCCCCCAGCCGATTCTCAGAAAATTTGTAGGGACGGACACATCGGTCCGCCCCTACAAATGATGGGTCAGCCGACCCTTGAAGCAAAACACCGGTTCTATCACCGTGGGAACAAACCCCCATGCATAGACTTCGACGGCTTTTCGGTCGTGAATGGAACTCGGTCTTGCTTTTCAGTGCACGGCTTCTTATCTTCATGCTCGTGTTAAATAGAGCGTGTAATAAAAAGGATCATCAAGCAATCTCCATACGGAGTTAAAGCCCATGGAAGATCTCACCATTTGTCCCCACTGCGGTCAACAGATGAAGAAATGGCGTACACCGGACTTTTCCACCTGGTCGGCTGAATACTTCTGGGTGTGTTTTAACGATGAATGCCCGTATTTCGTCCGGGGCTGGAGTCAAATGGAGAAAACCGTTTGCACCAGAGCGTCGTACCGTTTTCGATATGATCCCGACACGGGCTATCGAGGGCCTCTCCCCGTTTGGTCCAGAGACGCTCTGAAGACTGGGATTATTGAGGACTAAAGGGCCGTTTCCTAGCCCCTTGTTTCCGCTGCATGCCCTTAAGCGCCTCCTTTCGACGGCAGGAGTTCATCCGAAAACCTCAAAGACGGTTGCGTCATATGCCGTTTTGTAGGGGTGAGGCGTCGCCTCGCCTCTGCAATCCTGAAACGAGGCCATTCCCTGACGGGCCTGTGCGTCCCGCCTGTAAAATGAGGGGGCCAGAGACTTGCGTCCGCAAAAGAAAAAAGGTCTCCGGGCGTAAGGGCGAGGCGCCGTCACGCCCTTGTCTCGTCAAGGTATTAGCGATGGGAATGTCTTGGGATCAAGGCCCTGAAATACCTTTTTTGGGCCGGATAGGTCCTTCGCCCAAAAGGAAGCATTTCAGCCACGACATGGCGAGTTCATAAAGTGCCGCGTCGTCTTCGCGGGCCCGCTCCACATCGAGGATCCCCGTGTCAAAAACTTCCAAGAACCGGCTTTCAAACACAAAGGATCGAAACCGGTCCAGATCGTAGGATGCCATGAAATAGATGGGAATCTGTTTTTCGGAAAGACCCTGGCGTAGACGTGGGTGCGTAACCATGTCCATCCAGTCGTTGTTCATCCGATGGTACGGTTCCAGACCCTGGTCTTCGATCCATTGCTCAATGGTCCAGGAACACGGCTCCTCGAAACCTCGGCAATGATCTTCCACGACCAAGTAATAGGATTCCAATACCGTGCCGTGGACTCGATGCTTTCTCGACGCTCGAGCCAGCGGGTAAGTGCGGCATGCCGAAGGCCGATCGGCATAAACCCGGCATCCCTCGTCCGTCACAAAAGGACAGGTGCGCCTGGCATCCTCCTGCATCTTCAGGATCACTGAGGGCAAAGGGCTGCCTTCGGCCACCACCACATCGGTATAAGCATCCAAAAAGGCTGTAGTCGAAAGGCCCAGATGCCGAGCCAGCCTGAGAATGTCATAGGGCGTCAGCATAAGGTTCAAATCGCGACAACATTCCGTAAAACAGGGGACGTTAGGGTGGCATGCAAACTGAAATGTCCCGTTGACAATAGGCCTTAGACGGTCGCGAATCTTCTGGGGAGCCGTGTCCACAATTTCTTTTTCCATGAGGTTTCTTTCTAAAGAACCGAAAACAGTTCGGCCATCTGGTTCTGAATATAAGCGAAGGCTAAAAGAAGCTTTTCTTCATCGTCCTGTTGCACCTTTTCGTAACGATCCTCATCGATGCCGTAAAACGCTCGAAATCTAGGATCACTCAACATGGCGTCAAAGCGGTCGAGATCATAAGCCAGGTACAAGAGCTTTCCCAATCCCGCTTCCATACGCTCTCCGGGCTTAAAATCCGGCGGCATGACTTGTTGAAAGGCCTGTTCCATGGCTTCGTAAAGATCCACGCCTTGTGTCTTGAGCCACCGGCCTACCGTCCACGACGGTCCTTCATGAAGCCCCAGGCATCTTTTTTTGTCCGCCAGCAGGCGATAGGCTCCGTTTTCTTTTCCCAAATCCAAGGGAAACATGCGGCACGCCCAAGGCCGATCTTCATAGACACGACATCCTTCATCCCCCACAAAGGGACATCGCAGAGTTTCGGGGTCCATGGCCAGCTGCACCACAGGCACATGGGTGACCTTGGCCAAATAATGGCGCGTGTATCGAGCTAGAAATTCCGTCGATCCCATGCGCAAGCGACGGCGCAATCGTAGAATATCGTAAGGGGTGAGATAAATATTCACATCGCGACAACACTGGGTAAAACATGGTAAGTCATGGTGACAAGCAAACCGTATCGTGCTCTCCGCACGATAAACCACTTCAGTATCTTGTGCGGGGTTCATAAGACCGTCCTTTGATCCTTTCACAGAATGCTTCACATCCTACTTTCAGAGAACAAGGTATCATCAATCGTAGGGAAAAGCCTGAAAATTCTTGAAATCAGGATTCCCGTGCAAAAACATTTCCACAACCCTAAGGGTCTGAGGTCCTCGACACAAAATGACCTGGCACAGGCATTGCCTTTGACAGACGTCACAAAAATAGTCTTCATTCACTTCTCGGCCGCAGAAACAGTGGGGAATCATCACGAGCTGTTCTTCCACCCATTCGGCGACGAAATAATCCTTTTGCTGGGTCTTGAGCGTTTCCGGGGTCACAAAAACCTCCTTTTTCTCTTAACAACAAGGGGCGGGCTTCGCCCGCCCCTTTTCTTGGGCTCCCTTACGGAGCACGTTCCTTCAGTCTTCCGACGCCCTCGGCCACAAAAGAAGAGTGCCACGGTTTTGCGAACGAGACGAAAGGACTTACCAGCCGTTGCCGCTGGCCTTTCCACGAAAGGAAAGGAGGACGGCCCGGAAAAGTTCGATCGAGCCCGGTTCTAGAGGTTTGCGGCCAAGAGCTCCGACAGCTCCGCAATCTCCAACTCTTCCTGCTTGCCCAAGCTATTGCATGCGTCAATTAACATGTTCATGCAATAGGGACAAGACGTGGCCAGCACTTGAGCCCCTTTGTCCAGGGCGTCGGTGATGCGCAGTTCCCCAAAGCGTTCTCCCATGGGCACTTCCGCCCAAATACGACCGCCGCCGCCGGCACAGCACAAGCTGAGCTCACGACGCCGGCTCAATTCCACCGTTTCGCCCTTGGCCACAGTCTGAAGAAGCCGGCGAGGCGGATCAAAAATACCGCTGTGTCGACCCAGGTAGCAGGGATCGTGAAAGGCGACCTTTTTGGACACACCGTCTACAAGTTTTAATCGACCGTCCTCTAGGCATTGGGCCAAGAGTTGCGTGTAATGAATCACTTCCCATTGTCCGCCCATTTCGGGGTATTCGTGGGTGAAGGTCCAGAGGCAATGAGGCGAGGTGGTGATAATCTTTTTAACACCCTTGGCGTTGAAGAGCTCGATATTGGACTGGGCCAGTTTTTGGAAAAGTTCTTCGTCGCCAAGCTTGCGCATGCTTTCCCCGCAACAGCTTTCTTCGTTGCCGATGACACCAAAGCTGATCCCGGCGGCCTTCAACAGCTTCACAATGCTCTGAGCCACCTTGGTGCTTCGAGGGTCATAGCAGGAATGGCAGCAGACAAAGAGAAAGTATTCGGTGTCCGGACCAAAAGAGGGGACATCCAGTCCCTGCTGCCAGGCGGTGCGCTTTTCGCGAGGCCCCGACCAGGGATTGCCGTTGGCGTGGGCGCTGCCCAAGATCGGTCGCAGGTTGGCGGGGGCCATCCCCGCCCCTACGAGGCTCGACCGCATGGCCCGCACGTTGTCCACAATCTTCACGCCGCGAGGACAATTGCTCTGGCACATGCTGCAGGTGGTGCAGGCAAAAAGGATCTGTTCTTCTTCAAAACCTTCCATGCCCATCTGGCCCAAACGCTGCATGTGGCGAATGTTGAATTTTTCGCTGGTTTCCCCCGGCACCAGGCGCCACGGGCATAGATTGGTGCACAGACCGCACTGCATGCACCAGTTCACGGTCTCCGCGCCCATGCTCACGATATAGTCGCGCATTTCCAGCGAGACGAATTTGGGTTCCATGGGAATCTCCTTCCGTTTTTTCCGCAATCTGGGCCGTTAAAAACCCTTGTACGGGTTCGGGCCCACGTTTTCCAAAGTTGCTGCAAAGTCATCAAGCAACTGCGGCAGCTTGGCGTAATCCGTAATGGAAACCTGCTCAAAACGAACGCGGTCCGATTCCAGCACCAGGCGATCCAGGGTTTCCTTGATCTTGCTCATGCGAATGTTGGCCAGTTCACTTCCCTTGACGAAATGGCACTGGTAATCATCGCCGTGTTTGCAGCCCAAAAGCAAAATTCCGTCGATGCCCTTGGACAGCGCATCAGCGATCCAGACCAAGTTCATGGAACCCAGGCAACGCACCGGAATGACCCGCACCCAGGGGTTGTACTGAGCGCGCCGAATGCCCACCATATCCAAAGCGGGATAGGCGTCGTTTTCGCACGCCAAAACGACAATGCGAGGCTTTTCCTCGTCTTCTTCGGGCACCTCGATGTTTTTGATCACGTTGCCGATCATGCCCACAGAATAATTCTTGAATGAGATAATCCGTTCCGGACACGCTCCCATGCACACGCCGCAGCGACGGCATCGCGTAGGGTTGGGAAGCGGGTTGGCTTTTTCGTCTTCATTGATGGCACCAAAAGGACATTCCTCCGTGCACCTCTTACACTGGGTGCATCGCTGCATGAAGAATTCCGGATAACTGAGGTCTCCGGCCCTAGGATGCACCGCTTTTCCCTGAGCCGTCATCTCCACACACTGAATGGCCTTGAGCGCCGCTCCGGCGGCGTCCTCCAAAGCACGAGCATAATCCATGGGAGCGCGAACCGTCCCGGCGGGATAAATGCCTGTGCGACGCGATTCATAAGGAAAGCAAATGAAGTGGGAATCTGGAAACCCGTACTTCAGGGCCGGCACTTCGGGCCCTTGCCGGTACTCCAGGTTGAGCAGGTTGGAAACCAGAATGGTGTCAGCCGGTACCTCCTGAGCCTCTTCGCCTTCCTTGGGTTGTTGGGCCTTAAAAGGCTTTCCTAGGGCCGCGGTGGAAACCATGCCCGTGGCCAGGACCACCAGATCCACCGATTCGGAAGTGATGGGCGAGCGGGTGAGCACATCCTGAGCGGAAACGGTGAGAGCGCCGGATCCGTCATCACTCACGTCCGTGACAGTCCCACGGACAAAAATCACTCCATCCTTTTGCACCTGCTTATAAAGCAGTTCGTAATTTCCCGTCGCCCGCATGTCTCGATAAAAGATATAGACAGGCATATCGGGGTTCTTTTGTTTCAAGACTCTGGCTTGTTTCAAGGATTCGACACAGCATGCCGCCGAACAATAGGGCAGGTGGTCCGGGTCTCGGGATCCGGCGCAGAGGACAAAGGCCACACTTCCCGCGGGCTGTCCGTTGGACGGGCGCAGAACTTGGCCTTCCTTGAGCATGGCTTCCAGACGGTCGGCCGTGATGACGTCGGCATGCGTGCCATAACCCAGGTGCGTGAGCTTTGAGGCATCATAGGGCACGGAACCCGTAGCCAAAACAATGGCTCCAACCCGCTCCGCCGCCTGCGATCCGTTGGACTGAATGGTGACATCAAACATGCAGGGCGCGCCGCTGATTTTTTCGATGTGAGCCCCCGTGTAAACCTTGACCTTATCGCTTCCGGTTACCGCCGCAATCAACCCCTCTCCATCAAAAGGGTAGGGATCTTCATACGGTGGGCCCAAGGGCGGCACGGAATGAACGTTTTTCAGGTATCCTCCAAGGGTGTCGCTCTTTTCCACAAGCACGACCTCATAGCCGGCTGCCGCAGCTTCCTTGGCGGCCGTCAGTCCTGTAAGGCCACCCCCGACCACGAGGATGCGCTTGCTCAAGTTTTCACCCTGAAAAGGCACAGGGGGTTCCATTTCTTTGGCCTTGGTCAGGCCCATGCGTAGGTAGTCCTCGGCCATCATCTGGGTGTCTTCGTCTCCGGCCGGATGACTCCACACCACCTGTTCCCTCAGATTCACGCGCTCGAGAACCTTATCCGGTCGGAAATCAAACACATCCGTCATGACTCGAGGGGAACACGCCGCAATGACGATGGTGTTTACCCCTTGTTGGGCCATGTCGTCTTCTATAAGCTTTCGTCCTTCCTCACTGCACAAAAAGGCATGCTCTCGGCACACGGGCACCTTGTACTCCCCGGTGGCCACCTTGGCCAACGCCGCCACATCCAAAGCTTCCCCAATGCCGCAGCCCGTGCAGATGTACGCACCAATTTTCTTTTCCATGGGCCTACCTCCTCACCATCGCCTGAATCGCCTTAAGGGCCGCCGCTGTCGCATCCTGAACACTGGAGCCCACATCCACCGGGCGCTTCACACATCCGGCGGGAATCACGCCGCTAACGGCTTGCGCCGGAAGCAGGAACCCGTGTTCGTCGTAGGCCATTTCGGCAGGAACTTTGTCTTCGGCCGTGCTCGGCACCATGCCCGTGGCCAGGACAACCAAATCAAAAGCCTCCTTAAGGATCTTTCCGGTTTCCTGATCTTCCACTTGCACGATCACCTGACCCGATTGGGCATCTTCACAAATCTCCCCGGGTTTGCCCTTGACAAACCGCACGCGAGCATCGGTTTGAACCTTTGTGTAAAAGTCTTCGTATTTTCCCAAAGCACGAATATCGATGTAAAAGATGGTCACCGAGGCATTGGGATTTTGATCCAAGACATACGTTGCCTGCTTCAAGGAGGCGAGGCAGCAGATACCGGAGCAATAGGCCAGATGGTTTTCATCGCGGGATCCAGCACATTGCACAAAGGCAACTTTCTGCACAGCCGTTCCGTCCGATGGACGCAGAATCGCTCCCTGTGTCGGTCCATTGGTCGATGCCAAACGTTCCATGACCACGTTGGTGATCACGTTTTTAAAAGAGCCTCCCCCGTAGTAGGCGATCTTTGTCGCATCGTAAGGCTTCCAGCCTGTGGCCCACACCACAGCGCCCACCTTGAGATCGAAGACCTTTTCCTGCATTCCGAGGTCCACAGCCCCGTAAGGACAGGCGTCCCGAATTTTTTCCGCCTCGGGCGTTCCAACCACTTCCGGAGCGATCACATAACGCAAAGGAAACGCGAACTCATGCGGAAGATATGCCGCTTTGACCATGCTTAAACCATAATCAAAGGGATTGGGCACCCGGGTTTCCGCGGCTTCCGAGCACAACCCGCACGCCGTGCATTTTTCGTTGACATAACGGGGGGAAATCTTCACGCTCACATCCATGTCCCCGGGTTGTCCGGAAATCTTGATTACTTCCGCCATAGTAAAAAACCGCACCAACGGATTGTTCTTGATCCGACGAAAATTGATTTCCAGGCCACACGACGGAGGACATAGCTTTGGAAAATACTTGTTCATCCTCGCCACACGCCCTCCCAAGTAAGGCTCCTTTTCCACGATGTAGACGGGATATCCGGCTTCCGCCGCCTCCAGGGCCGCACTCAACCCACTCATCCCGCCTCCCACCACCAAGACACTGCGATGGCCGTTGGTCACTTCAGACATGGACTCTCCTCCACTGCTCATTGTGAAAACATTTACCCGCGCCGTCCCATAACATAGGGATAGCAGGCAGGCAAGCCACTGTGGCAACGCGGTGTTTTTCCATTAAAAAACCCCCTGGGGCTCTTTCGAGCACCCAGGGGGCTGGCTTGTCACGTCACAGGTTTAGACATCCAGGTGAACGACAGGGACCTTCTTCATGGTCCATTCGCCGGTCGCAGGATTCCAAACCGAGTTGACGAAGCAATGCCAATTCTGTTCATCCATATCCGGGCAGTCGGCACGGTAGTAATAACCGGGCCAACGGCTTTCCTCGCGGAACAGGACGTGACGCAGGTGGCTTTCGGCGATCCACATACGTTGCACGTTTTCCCAGCACCTCATGAGTTCATGCAGGTTTTCGGCCGCCAGCTTTTCGGAGTCTTCCTTCAGCATGGTGAGCAGTTCAAGGCCGCGCTCCAGCAAGTGCTTGTTGGTGGTGAACTGAGCCGACACACCGGCGCAGTATTCATCCATGATCTTCTGGAGGCGGAACATGAACATCTTCGGCTTGATGAAGTTCGGGTTGATGTCCGGGTCACTGGACAGAGCCGCGAATTCTTCAAACCGAGCCAACGGAGCCAGAATCTTGTCGCGCAGCGCCGCCACCTGGGCTTCGTCCACAGCCGGAGCTTGATTGTGGTCCAGGATGTAGGCGATGGCGCCCTTGGCCGCGATACGGCCTTCGGCGTGGGAACCGGAGGAGAATTTGTGCGAGGAGGCACCCGCACCGTCACCCGCCGTGAACAGCGCCGGAACCGTGGTCATATGGTTGTAGACACCGATGGGTTCCCATTGCTTGCGGTATTCCGCAGGCATCAGGTCTTCGGGACCGCACACCCAGGCACCGGAAGCACCGGAGTGCGAACCGATGAAGTACGGTTCGGCGGCAGCGATTTCCGAAGGCTTTTCTTCCGGCTTAATGTTCATACCGGCCCACAGAATGGCCTGGCTGATGGTCATGTCAAGGAAGTCTTCCCAAGCTTCGGCTTCCAATTCCTTCATTTTCTTCTTGAAGGCCTTGGGATCGTCTTTGTACTTGGCAGCCAGGTTGGCGATGGCCTCTTCCGTCCTCATGTAGATCGGACCCTTACCGGCCATGACGTCTTCCATACCGAGCCAGTTACGCAGGTTGGCCGGGATAGGCTTACCGGTGCCGTAAGGAGCCCACTTGGGCAGCTCGTTGGCGCGGGTCACCATGTACTCTTCACCCAGAGCGTTGGTGGCGCGGGACTTGAACAGCAAGAACCACGCACCCACCGGGCCGTAACCGTCTTTGAAGCGCACGGGGATGAAGCGCACTTCCTGGCAGGTCATTTCGGCGCCGGCACGAATGGTGAAGTAAGCCGTGGAACCACTATTCCAAGGCGGATACCACGCGCGGCCCAGACCTTCACCCACGGAACGCGGCCGGAACACATGCACCGCACCACCCATGCAGGCGATGGTGGCCTTGGCCGTGAAGACATAGAACTTGTTTTCACGAACGCTGAAACCTACGGCACCCACACACTTGCCATTGTTCAGAAGCGGCTCAACGATAAAAACGCGCTCGAACAGCTGGCCCTTGTCGCCCATGGTGGCCAGTGCGTTCTTAGCGGCTTCGGCCACGACGACCTTGTAGGATTCGCCGTTGATCATGATCTGCCAACGTCCCTCATGGACGTATTCGCCGTTTTCATCTTTCCAAATGGGAAGACCCCATTTTTCGAAAAGATGCACGGAGCTGTCCACGTGACGGGCGATGTCGTACACCAGGTCTTCACGGGAAATGCCCATGAGGTCCTGACGGACGTACTTGACATAATCTTCAACGGTGTTTTGGCCCTTGCCATAACCGATGTATTGGTTGATGGCGGAAAGCCCCATGGCCACGGCGCCGGAACGATCCATGGCGGCCTTGTCCACCACGGTGACCTTCAAGCCGTACTTCTTGGCCCAGTAGGACGCCTCGAAAGTGGCGCCACAGGCGGACATACCACCGCCCAGAATAAGAAGATCGGTATCGACTCGTACAGTTTCGAAATCGGAAGGCTTCATGTGTTCACCTCCTTAAGGTTACTTCTTCAGGGTGGGAAGTTCTGCCGCCAGGGTGGACGCCGGTTCCGTGCAGAGCACAGGGCTCTTGATGTCATCGGAACCCGTTTGCCACTCATCGGGCCACGGCTTAGCCTGGCCTTCCGGGGTCGTCCGAATGGGGAACTTGAACCGTTTCACTTCGCCGTTGCGGAACTTCACGGTCCACATGATGTCTTCGGAACCGCGAAGCGGCACAACCGAGGCGCCCATGGGAACGAAGTCGGCATAACCACGGACATCCACCGCCTGCTGCGGGCAGATCTTCACGCAGTTATAGCATTCCCAACACATTTCCGGAGCCCGGTTGAAGGCTTTCATCTTTTCCTTGTCCAGGACCATCAGGTCGTTGGGGCAGATGTACATGCACGCGGTCTTGTCCTGCCCCTTGCAGCCGTCGCATTTCTCGAGAATGACGTAACTAGGCATCTCTTCACCTCCTAAAGGTTGTCACGAAACCACTGACCTCTGCGAACCCTTTCCTGAGCTCGCCCCAAAGAAACAGCCGTTGCACCTCCTTTCCTTGGATGCAAACACTCCGTTTCCCCCGTGGGAAGAGCCCCAGAAAGGGCTCCCCCACCAAAATGCGGTCTCTTACTTCTTGGCCGGAGCATCCCCTGTGGCCGCTCCGTGAAGCTTGATTTCCACCTTTTCTTCCAGGCTTGCGTAGTACTCCTTGAGAATCTCCAAAACTTCGGGCCGAGAGAAATGCGGATCCAGTTCCCCACCCTCGGACAAGGTCTTGCGTACCATGGTGCCCGAAAGAATGAGACGGTCGGCTTTACCGTGCGGGCAGGTCCTCATGGAAGCCATGCCATCACACTTGAAGCACCAGAAGGTCCAATCGATCTTGAGCGGCTTGGTGATTAAGGCGTCTTGAGGGATTTCATCAAAAATCTTCTGAGCGTCAAACGGGCCGTAATAGTCACCCACACCCGCATGGTCACGCCCTACGATCAGATGGCTGCAGCCGTAATTTTGGCGAAACACGGCATGAAGCAAGGCTTCTCGAGGACCCCCATAACGCATTTCAGCCGGATAACCGCCCACCACGATGGTGTCTTTCACAAAGTAATTGTCCACCAGAGCGTCAATGGCTTTCTTGCGAACATCGGCGGGAATATCCCCGGCTTTGAGCTTTCCAAGAAGCTGGTGAATATAGACGCCGTCCATGACTTCCACGGCAATCTTGCAAAGATATTCATGGCTGCGGTGCATGGGGTTGCGAGTCTGAAACGCAGCCACTCGAGCCCAACCCTTTTCGTCAAAAATCCTGCGCGCTTCCGCCGGCGTTTGATAAGTACCTTTGAACACTTCCGGATAGAAGCTTTCACTCAAAACCTTCACGGGACCGGCCAGGTTGAATTCCTTTTGGGCCATAACCTTCGCGACCCCCGGATGCCCGGCCGCGTCCGTGGTCCAGAATACGGACTTGCATTCGTGTTCTTTATCAATGGTATATTTTTCCGTCACCTTCATGGTGCCCAGGATCTGGTCGTTTTCCACATCCCACAGGGCCACTTCCTCATTGGGAGCCAAGCTGTCGGCAAGGTCTTTGTCCGCGGAAAGGGTGATGGGAATAGGCCAGAAAGTGCCGTCCGCCATCTTGTATTCATCACAAACACCCTTCCAGTCGTCATAGCCCATGAAGCCCTCAAGAGGCGTGAAGGCACCGATGCCCAACATGACCAAGTCCGAAGCCTCCCGGCTCGTCATGGGGACCTTTTTCAGGGTCTTGGCTTTTTCCATTTCAGCTCTGCGAGCTTCACCTTCCAAAAGCAGGGGTTTGAGCTTTCTTTCTTTTCCATGGGGAGGAACCAACTTGGACATAATCCACTCTCCTCGTTTCGTTGTTAGCTCTACGCACCATCCGCAAGAGGCGGCATTCCAGCTTGTGCAATCCGGATCAATCGCATTATAAAGGGCAGCGTCACCATGTCAAGTGAAAAAAGACGCAAAGAGACAGACAGGCATTTTCTAGAGAATGATCGGTCTCTTAGCTTTTGGCGCCTTCCAGAGCCCCTTTGAGCTGGTCTCGTTCTTTTTTGGTCTCTGCCAAAGCCTTTTCCAGTCCAGGCCTTTCGGGGTGATTCGGGGGCAGGGACGCCAATTTTTTCTCAAGCTCTTCAAGGCGTTTCATGCATTGGTACAGCTCTTGGGCAACAGCTCGAATGCTCATGATCACTCCGCATCTTGAGTCCCCAAGAAAGCACGGAGACCCAGGTCAGCTTCTTTTGTTCATCAGCTTTTCATAGGCCAACAGAAAATCTTCCACCGCCGCGGGTGGAAGCCTCAGTTGGTAGCCCGTCCCTGAAGGAATTTGGTTTCGGCGCAGGGCTGGATTCAGTCGCTTCAAGACCTCCAGGGGAACACCGGTCCAAGCGGAAGCTTGGTTGAGCGACAAGGGGTGATGCACCCAAACGGTGGTGAAAGCCCATAATGGTTCATAATTGGGTTTTTCCAGCCCGTAGTCTTTAAAATTGTGAAGCACCTTGACGGCCGCCAAAACCTTGGGCACAAACTGCCGCGTCTGATAGGGCAGGGCCTTCATTCTGTAGAGCGTCCAAAAGTCCTCTGTACGATAGCGGCTCATGGCCTGACGCACCGCTCCGTCACCCACATTGTAGGCCGCCAAAGCCATTTCCCACGAACCGAACTGTTCGTAGAGGTCCATAAGATACACGGCCGCGGCTCGAGTGGATTTGATAGGATCGAAACGTTCATCCACCCAGCCGTCCACACGCAGACCGAGAGTGCGAGCCGTCCTTGGCATAAGTTGCCAGAACCCGGCGGCTCCAGCACCCGATCTCGCCTGGCCTCGAAAACGGCTTTCCACACAAACCACAGCCAAAAGATCGGAAGGCGCCCCCACCACATCCAGGATTTCCTTCATGATAGGAAGGTACATCCAGGCCCGCTCCAACATCAGTTGGAACCCATCGGGGTCACGCACCACATGCTTTTGCACGAAGGCCGAGATGCTGGGATGTTCTTGAAAGGTTATGGACTGTTCTTGCAAAAGCGCTGGGGAATCAAGAGGGAAGGCTGAAGGAGAGCGGCCTCGAGTTCCCGGTTTCACGGGAACAGCCGCTAGAAGAGAGTCTCCTGACGGAAGGCTTACCCTCTGGTCGACGCCGAGGATCCGTTCCAGTGGATCGACCGAACCCGCCATGGCTTTTGTGGTCGTGAAAGCCGGGACGGTCATGAAAAGCACCAGCACGATGGAGAGAAAAAGTGAAGGTTGAGTCCCTGCGCGCTCTTCCTGGGGCCGGTAAAACCCATGCCGAAGGATCGTCGCCATGATAACTCCTTGTTAAAGATCCTGCCAATGGCCTCGTGATCGCAGGCCGTTGGGTTACTGCAATCCTTTAGCCGCCAATGGGCTTTTGGGACAAACCGCGTGAAAGGACGTTTTCCAGGATTTGATCCCGAATTCCCTGATTCAGCTTTCAGGCCCGATCAGAAAAACCTTCTTTGTTCACAAATGTTCAAGGGCAATCTTTCCAGGAGTTTTTTCTGACGTATGCTTCCATTTCCGAGCAAAAACTTTTTTTCACTCCCTCTGGACCAAAATTTTTTTGTATACAGAGCCCTTTTCTGGCACTTCTTTTGATTAGAGAATTCCTGTGCGAAGGCTGGGCGGGAACGTTGAAAGGATGGGCATGGTTAAGAAAGCTGCGGTGGTGAGTCTAGGGTGCGCCAAGAATTTGGTGGACAGTGAGGTCCTGGCCGCTCAGATCCGTCATATGGGCTACGAGATCGTCGACGATGCTTTGCAGGCGGAACTCATTGTGGTCAACACTTGTGGTTTCTTGGAATCGGCGGTGCAAGAAGCGGTGGACCATATCCTGGAAATGTCGCGATGCAAGGAGGAAGGAGCCTGCGCGCATCTGGTGGCGGTCGGGTGCATGGTACAGCGTTACGGCCGTAAGCTCGTTGCCTTGCTTCCTGAAGTGGATCTTTTCCTCGGCACATCCTACTACCATCGATTTGCAGAGGTTTTCACCGAATTTCTTCGAAAAGGTTCACCCACAATTCTTCTGGATCGTCCCGGTTATTTTTATCATGGAGGAATTCAACGCCTGCCGTCCACACCGGCCCATTGGGCTTACGTGAAAATCGCTGAAGGTTGCAGCCATCGTTGTTCCTTTTGCCTGATTCCGGCTCTGCGCGGCCCGTGTCGCAGCCGCACCGTGGAGGACGTGGTTCAAGAGGTTCGTGATCTTGTGCAGGCCGGTGTGGTGGAAGTCAACCTGATTGCTCAGGACACCACCGCTTTTGGATCGGACCTCGGACAGTCCGGCGCTTTGTGCCGCCTTTTGGAAGCTCTCGAGGAAGTTTCGGGACTGCGATGGGTGCGCTTGTTGTACACGTCTCCTTTCGGTATCCACGATGAACTTTTGCGTACCATGGCCGGCAGTTCCAAGGTGGTTCCTTACCTGGACATTCCCTTTCAGCATTGTGTCCCAAGGATTCTGGAAGCCATGCATCGGCGTGAAAAATGTCTTCACCCCATGGATCTTATCGATCGAGTACGCACCCTGTTGCCCGAGGTGTCTCTAAGGACGTCGCTCATGGTGGGATTTCCCGGAGAAACCGAAGACGATTTTCGCGAACTTTGCCGATTTGTGGAGGCAGTACGATTTGACCATATGGGTGTTTTTGCTTTTTCCGCCGAAAAGGGCTGTCGAGCTTCCCGCCTTTCGAATCCTGTTCCCGAAGAGGTGAAGTTGGCCAGGCGGGATGCTCTCATGTCTCTTCAACAAGCCATATCACGAGCTAATCTTAAACGGCTGGTAGGGCGTCGTCTGCCGATCCTAGTGGAAGGGCTGCATTCGGAAACGGAATACTTGGCCGTCGGCCGGCTTCCCGGCCAAGCCCCTGAAGTGGACGGGTGTGTGCTGATTGTGGATGGAGAAGCCAAGGCCGGGGACATTGTGCTAGGAGAAATTCTTAAGGCTCACGCCTATGACTTGGAAGCCCGCCTTCTTCCTTCCTCGTCTCACGAACTCCAGAGGTTTCCGGAAATCTGAAGACCACAAGAACGTCCCCGGCAGCCTAAAGGCGGAAGAAAATTTTTTGACACCTTTAGGTTTTTTCGCTATGAACCGGGTCGTGTTTTTCGAAGCCGAAGCCTTGTGGACAGGCCGTCTTGTTAGGGCCTGTGAGGAGCGAAGCCGCTGTCGTGACTGTATCTGCCGTCCCCCATGCCATCCCCACCTCCACGAAAGGTGATCTACTCAAAGCTCGTATTTACGCGAGCATTCGTCCTGAATTGGAGCGCATTGAACAGGCCATTCGGCGGCATTTGAGTTCCAGTGTGCCGCTCATCGAGGTGGTAGGCCGATACATCATGGAGAGTGGGGGAAAACGCCTTCGTCCCCTTTTAATGGTACTATCTTCGAAGCTGTGCGGCTATGAAGGGGATAAGGACGCTGATCTTTCCGTGGTGTTTGAATTCCTTCATGCCGCCACCCTTTTGCATGACGATGTGGTGGACAATGCGGAAATACGACGCACAAAACCGGCCGCCAACACCCTTTGGGGCAATCCGGCGGTGGTTCTTGTGGGGGATTTTCTCTATTCCAAAGCCATCCTCATGACCGTCCTTTACAACAACCTACGCATCCTGGAAGTCCTTTCAGACACCACCACACGCATGGCCGAGGGTGAAGTCCTGCAGCTGATTCATTCCGATGACTTGGAAACCGATGAACCGTCCTACATGGAAGTCATCATTCGAAAGACGGCCGTGCTGATGAGTGCGGCTTGTCGTATCGGAGCCATTTTTGCCCAGGCTTCCACGGTTCAGGAAAAGGCTTTGAGCGATTACGGGCTTCATTTAGGCATTGCCTTTCAGCTTATTGACGACGCATTGGACTATGTGGGAACCGTCGGAGAATTGGGAAAACCCGTTGGGAACGACCTTCAGGAAGGCAAGGCCACACTTCCTTTGATTTACGCCATGGCCCAGGCCGATGCGGCTCGCCGCGACCTGATTCGAAAGGTCTTCACGGCGGAACACCAATCAATGCAGGAGATCCAGACCGTTCAGCGTCTGGTTCAGGAATTGGGCGGTGTGGATTACACGGTGCAACGCGCCGCTGAACACGTGGCCATGGCCAAGCAAAACCTCGATGCCTTCCCCCCCTGTCCCACCAAGTCTCTCCTGCAAGATATCGCCGACTACGTCCTTTGCCGGCGTTCCTAGCAGCTCTTATCAGAGCATGCACCAGTCTTTTCAGGGTTTGCCGCACGCCTCGAGACCCTCAGTGGGCTGTCCGAGAACAGATTTTTCCGTGCAACCACGGGCGTCCTGCCCGCATCATGACCGGGCCGGAGGCCGGCCCTCTCACGAAAAGACATAGTTCGGGGCTGTCAGGGCGAGGTAATGCCTCGCCCCTACCATAAAACGGCATTCGATGCCACCCGCTGCACCGGTGTCGTGGCCGGCCCGATTCGGCCGCCTCGTCCTTACTTTTGGCATGGCTTTCGATGTAACGCTCACTATGCCTTGTCGGGCAAGCTTTTCGTGTCGGACGTCGGTGCTTGCCCTGGAATGCTCGCTCGTGTTAAACGGATCGCGTGTTTCGGCGAAAAAGCTTTGCCGAAAGCAAGATGGCTCGAGGGTCTTTTTCAGGAGAAGGCGCCTTTGTATAAGGTCGAGTCTTTACCCCAACATCCTCCCATGTACCCGCTTTTTCTCTCGCTCAAAGATCGAGTGTGCCTGGTTGTGGGAGGCGGGGCGGTCGGGGAAAGAAAGGTGCGAAAACTCTTGGCACACGGCGCCCTTGTGCGCCTCGTTGCTCGGGAACTCACCCCATGGTTGACGGATGCCAAGAACCGCCGCCTGCTTTCTTACCTCGGACCCGACTATGATCCGCAACAGTTGGACGGAGTCGATCTGGTTTTTGCGGCCACCAGTGACGAGGATCTCAACCGCCGTCTTGCCGAGGAGGCTCGAAACCGCCGTGTGTGGTGTAACATGGCTACGGCACCTCATCTGGGCACCTGCGTTGTGCCAGCATCCTTTCGACGTGGCCCCTTGACCATCGCAGTAGCCACGGAAGGCTTGAGTCCTGCCGTTGCTCGAAGGGTTCGTGAAAAGCTCGAGGAACAGTTCGGTCCTGAATGGGAACCCTGTCTACGGTTCCTGGGAGAATTGCGCCGGCGCATTCAGGGCCAAAGCCGAAACAGCGCCGCCAACCAGGAACTGTTTCGCAAGATTGCGGAACTTCCGTTGACGGAATGGATTCGAACTCAAAGATTTTCCCAGATGATCGACGCCGTTTCCGAAGTTTGTCAGGGCATTGTCCCGCATGATCAAGTGGCATCTTTATGGAACAAGGCATGGAACACCTCCTGCTGATCCTTGCCGTATGCTGCTATTGTGTCGGCTCCGTGGGCTATTTCATTTTCCTTTTACGAAACGGGGAAAATGCGCATCGGGCCGCTCTGTTCGTCCTGGTGGCCGGAATGCTTTCGCATGGCGCCGCCATCGTGCTGCGCTCCCTAGAGGCAGGTCATTTGGCGGTCACCAGCCTCTCGGAAGCCCTTTCTTTTTTCTCATTCCTTCTGGTGGGAGCCTACCTGATCCTACAAAACCGTTTACGTTTACGTATTCTGGGAGCCTTTGTGGCCCCTTTGGCCGCAGCTTTCATGTTCGCTTCGGCCATCTTGCCTTCCCACATGATTTCCGACTCACCCCTTATGAAAAGCGCGTGGGTGTGGATTCATGTGAGCACGCTATTCGCCGCTAACGCCTTGTTTGCTGTGGCTTTTGCAGCCGGGGTGCTCTACCTTTACCAGGAACGGACGATTAAGAAAAAAAAGCGCGGGCCCTTTTCCGATCGCTTACCCGCCTTGGAACGGTTGGATAGGGTCAATCACGTGTGCCTGCTCACGGGATTTCCTCTAATGACAGTAGGTCTTTTGGCTGGGTTTCTCTATGCCAGCACCGTCTGGAAATCCCCATGGAATTGGGACCCTAAGGAAATTTTTGCTTTGATGACTTGGCTCATCTACGCCGTCCTGCTTCATGAGCGCCTCGCCGTAGGTTGGCGCGGTCGCAAGGCGGCCTGGTTGGCAATCTTTGGATTTTCCTTTGTTTTGCTGACTTTTTTGGGGGTTAACCTTTTTCTTAAAGGGCATCATACCCTGTTTTCCTCACAATGAGGATGTGGCCATGGATATCTATCTGGTCGGAATGAACCACAAGACAGCTCCTGTCGAAATCCGGGAACGCATCGCCCAGGTCTGTCGTCTGACCGCCAGCCCTTTGGAGCATCGACCTCACTGTCGGGCTGTGGAAGAAATGTTCTTTTTGTCAACATGTAACCGAGTGGAGTTCCTTTTTACGACGCACAACGGCTCCGACGGAATCGAAGAAATCACAGACATCATGGTCCGGTTGGTGGGCCTTCCCAAAGAGATGGTCCTCAAGCACCTCTACGTGCACAAGAACCTGGAAGCGGTACGGCATCTTTTTCGAGTGGCTTCCAGCTTGGATTCCATGGTCGTGGGTGAACCTCAGATTTTAGGTCAGATCAAGGAAGCCTATCGAGAAGCCACTCATTACAGAACAGTGGGTGTGGTGTTGAACCGGCTGCTGCACAAGACCTTTTCCGTGGCCAAACGCGTGCGCACGGAAACCAATATCGGTTGTCACGCCGTGTCCGTGAGCTACGCCGCTGTGGAACTGGCCAAGAAAATCTTTGGACAACTCCAGGGAAAACGGGTCATGCTGCTTGGGGCCGGCGAAATGGCGGAACTGGCCGCGGCACATTTTCGAGCGCACGGGGTTCGGGACATGGTGGTGGTCAATCGCACTCTGGAACGTGCTGTGGAGTTGGCTCGACGCTTCCAGGCCCAAACGATTCCGTTCGCTCATTTTTTGGACGCCTTGCTGGACGTGGACATCGTTCTGTGTTCCACAGCCGCCGCCCAACCCATTCTCTATGCCGATGACCTTAAACCTCGCATGCGTAAGCGCAAAAACCGCCCCTTGTTTTTCATCGATATCGCCATGCCCCGTAATGTGGATCCCAAGGTAAACGATCTGGACAATGTGTATCTCTACGATATCGACGATTTAAAGGGCATCGTGGACCTCAATCTTTCCGAAAGGCGTCACGAAGCGGAAAAGGCCCAGCTCATCATCGACACAGAAACTCTGCAGTTTCACCAATGGCTTCAAACACTGGATGTGGTGCCGACCATCATCGCTTTGCGTCGCAAGGCGGAAGAAATTCGACAAACGGAACTGCGCAAAACCCTTTCCCAACTTCCCGGATTGGGTGATAAGGAAAAGGAAGCCATCGGAGTGCTGACGGAGTCGATCATCAAGAAACTTCTGCACGACCCGATTATTTTCTTAAAGAAAAAATCGGTGAGGGATTCCAAGAACATGTACGTCAATTTCACGCAGCAACTCTTCAACCTTGACAGGGAAGAGACGCCCGTAAGCTCGCTTGACTGCACCGATGGGTAATGTTAACGATTCCTGCCGTCATCCTGCTCGGAGATGCAATGGGTCGGAATGACAGCGAGAAAGACGAGGGGGGCTATGGCGGAAATCATTGATTTCGGCAAGCGATGCGAAGGCTCCAGGGCCGAAAAGGATGCCGAAACCCGCCGTCGCAAGGTGGAGGCCCTGCGCAGTCTTTTCCAATGCAGTCGATGTGCTTTCAAGTGCGCGAAGTGCGGCACCCAACTGGACCCAGTGGAACGGTCGGGTGAAAGGTATGCCAGCCCGTATCCTTTTTGCAGGCATTGTTATGAAGAGTATCAGGAATACCGAAAAAGAGTGGACCATCCGGAGAGCCCCGCCGCCCATTACTGGCATAACGCTCTGTGGATGAAGGTCTGGGAAAGTTGGCTGGAACATCAACGTCGGCTTGACGAGTATCGGCGGTCTAAAGAATTTCTTCAATTGGTCCAAGAGGTGGAGCAACTTTTGGGAACTTAACCTCGAGGAAGGAGCCTTTTCATGATTGGTGGCATCGGCATGCCCGAATTGTTGGTCATTTTGGTGATCGTGCTCATTATCTTTGGAGCCGGAAAACTGCCTGAAATCGGTGCCGGACTCGGCAAGGGCATACGAAACTTCAAGAAAGCGACTCAGGAAGAACCTGAAATTACGGAAAAGAAAACGGAAAAGATCGAAGCTTCCACCGGCGGGTCTGAAAAACCCAGCAGCTGATTTTCGATCAAAAACTTCGAGAAACAGAAGAATTTGCAGCGGCACTCGAAGAATCCCTGCTATGTCGTCTTGATGTGCCAACACCCATGGGAGACCTGTGGAGGATTGTTTCTTTGCAGGATCCTGGATCTCCTGGTTACGAAGGCTTCCATCCCCGATAGGGGTCAAGGCACACTCCATGCGCAAGATCCTGCAGGGGCGCACCGGTGTGTGCGCCTCAAACCCGGGCCCCCATGGCATGTTTTGGGGCGGACACATGGCTCCGCCCCACAAGGTTTGTGACGAGGAAGGGGGAACGGGACCGCCCAATAGCAAAGAGGATCTTTGGCACGAGACCTCCCCTCGGCAGGGAGTTGAAGCTCTTTCACGGAGAGAGGTGAACCACCCCCCTCGAAGAAGGTTTAAAAAGGAAAATCATCCCCTTTGTTGCGAGGTTCAGGCATTTCCGGAAGAGAATCCGGAAAAGTTTCTTCGGGCTTTAGAGCCGGGGCGGGACCTCGTCGAAAAACCTCCTGGCTGGTTTCAGCCTGAACCGAAGCCTCTCGTCCGCTGTCCAGAAATCCCACATCCGTCGCATGAATTTCCGTTGTGGACCTTCGCGTACCCTGCGCATCTTCCCATTGATTGGTGCGAAGACGCCCCTCCACATACACCAATCGACCTTTGGAAAGGTAATTGGAACAGTTTTCGGCCAACTTGCCGAACACCACAATGCGATGCCACTCGGTGCGATCTTCCCAATTGCCTTCGCCTACAGGAACTCTTTCATTGGTTGCCAGACTGAAACGCACCACCGGCAAACCCGTCTGGCTGTAACGCACGTCCGGATCGCCACCCAAGCGCCCGATCAGGATGACTTTGTTCAATGTCCGTGCCATGCTTTCCCTCGCTTTTCCAGGTTCTAAGGCCGTCGCCTCGTTGCCATGGTTCTCTTTTAAGTGAAACGCGCATCCTTCTTTGCTTATAGCACGGAGGCTTTTTCCACAACAAGTCCGGTGTCGGGCCCTTTTGAAGGAAGTTGACTCTGGTGAGGAATACCTTTAGACTGCCCGGCGCTTCAGGATTTTAATGCCTTTTTCCCTATAGTTAAACCGAGGTGTTCTCATGAGGTGGGTTAGAACCGCCACATTTTATGCCATGCTTCTGGTCTCCACCGTCGTTTTGGGTCTTGCAGCCATTGGCATCGTGTTGCTGACCCGCCGCAGTGATTGGGCCCATTTGTGCGGCCGCCTCTGGGGTAATCTTAATTTATGGGCGGCTGGCGTGACTGTGGAGGTCCACGGCCAGGAACATCTGGATCCTCAAAAACCCGTGGTCTATGCCGCCAATCATCAGAGTTGGTTCGACATCTTTGCCATACTCGGCAAATTGCCGGTTCAGTTTCGATGGCTGGCCAAGGAAGAACTCTTTCGTATACCCATCTTTGGCCATGCCATGCGTCTCATCGGCTACGTGCCCATCGATCGATCCGACCGCAAAAAGGCTTTTCAAAGCTTGGAGGAAGCCTCCCGTCGAGTTCGAGAAGGAACCTCCATCGTCATCTTTCCAGAAGGCACTCGAAGCCGCGACGGTGTTCTTCAACCCTTCAAGAAAGGGGGTATCATTTTGGCCATTCAGTCCGGGCAACCCATAGTGCCCATTGCCTTGAGCGGGTCCTATAAGATTTTACCTAAAGGAGCCCGCCTGGTTCGACCCGGGCGTCTTCGCATGACCATTTGCGAACCTATCGAGACGGCCAAGATGACCATGGAGGACCGGGATCGAGTGATTGAAAAGGTTCGCGAAGCCATTCGGCGCCACCTCACTGAAAGGGAAGGAGGGAACCTGAACGCCGAGTCCCCAGCCGTGCAGGTTCGCTCTGCAGCTCTATGACCATGAATCATTCCGAAAAACCAGCTTTACGCCTGATTCCTCTCGGAGGCTGTGGTGAAATCGGCCTTAATATGATGGTGATCGAATACGGCGAAACCATTGTGGTGGTGGATGCCGGCCTGATGTTTCCCGAAGAGGAAATGTTAGGGATCGACATTGTTATTCCCGATTTTTCGTACCTTCGTCAAAACAAGGATAAGGTTCGCGCTTTGGTGGTCACTCATGGGCATGAGGATCATATCGGGGCGATACCTTTCTTCATTCGTGAATTTCCCGTTCCCATTTACGGTACAGCGCTCACGCTTGCTCTAGTAGAAGAAAAACTTCGAGAACACAGACTGCTGGACCGCACGGTGCTGCATCGCACTCAAGCGCGGGAAAAGATAGACTTGGGGCCTTTACGCATTGAGTTTATTCAGGTCTGTCACAGCATTCCAGACGGTGTGGGCTTGGCTGTGGAAAGTCCTGAGGGTATCATCGTTCATTCCGGGGATTTCAAGATCGACCATACGCCTCTGGACGGCAGAAGGTTTGATACGGCCCGATTTGCCGCCTATGGAGAACGAGGTGTTCTGGCCCTTCTTTCGGATTCCACCAATGTGGAAAAAGAAGGTTACACCCTGTCAGAAAGGGACATCGGGCACACTTTTCGAGAAATTTTCAGGGAATGTTCCGGTCGCATCATCGTGGCGGTTTTTGCCAGTAACATTCATCGAATTCAGCAGGTGCTGGATCTGGCGGCGGAATTCGGCCGAAAGGTTTTTTTCAGCGGCAAGTCCATGGTCGCCAATGTGCGCATCGCTTCCCAGTTGGGCTACCTCCATTTTGATCCGGACCTTGAAACCACTCTGGTGGAACTGCAGCATCTGCCCGACAACAAGGTGCTCATGCTGACCACCGGCAGTCAGGGAGAACCCATGAGCGCCCTGACCCGCATGGCTTTCAACGTGCACAAGAAATTGTCCATCAAGCCGGGAGACACCGTGGTTTTTTCCTCCAAGTTCATCCCGGGAAACGAACGAGCCATTCACAACATCATCAATCATCTGTACCGTCACGGGGCTCAAGTCATTTACGATCAGGTTAAGGAAATTCACGTCTCAGGACATGCCTACCGTGAAGAACTCAAGACCATGATCAATCTGGTGCGGCCCAGTTATTTCATTCCGATCCACGGGGAATATCGCCACCTGGTGCAGCACAAACAACTGGCCCAAAGATTGGGGATTTTGGAGGATCACTGTCTGGTGGTGGAAAACGGGGACGTTGTTTCCTTTAAAGAAGGTGCCGCTTCAGTCCACAAGCGCATTGAAACGGGAAGGGTTTTTGTGGACGGTAAAGGTGTCGGCGATGTCTGCGACTTGGTGCTTCGAGACCGAAAACACCTTTCGGAGGACGGCATGGTCCTGGTCTCTTTGGTGATCAGCAAAGAGACTCGCGAGATTCTCAGTGGTCCGGAAGTGGTCAGTCGCGGATTTATTCTGGAAGAGACAAAACCAGAGATTCTCGACAGCGCACGCTGCCTCATTTTGGACGTTCTCGAGCGGTTTCAGGCCGAGGGAGAGATGATGGACTGCGGAGATTTTCAATTGGAGATTCGGCGGGAGCTTAAAAAATTCTTTCAAAAGGTTCTGGAAAGGCGACCGTTCATCCATCCCATGGTGGTGGAGGTCTAAAGGGGGCGTTGCGTGGAACGCAAGAAACACGAAGCTTGGGCCCTGGCCGTGCTCACGGTCAGCATTCTCATCGCTGCAAGCCTTGTTTCTTATCAGAGCACCGATCCCACCTTTTTTGGGTCTTCGCCCTCGGGACGCCCCACCATGAACCGGGTGGGTGTGCTGGGCGCTCATGTCTCCTGGCTTTTGTTCTTTCTGGTCGGCATCGTGGCCTATGTCGTACCTGTTCTAGGTGTGTGGTGGAGCTGGCGCCTGCTTCGAGGTCTTCCCGTCTTCGCCTACGGCCGTATGCAACTTCCAGGTCTGTTTTTGATGCTCTGGGCCGCCATGAGCCTGGCGGCCTTTTCAGGCCCCACAATATCGATTTTCGGTCACGAGATTCCAGCAGGTGGAACACTGGGAAGTCTTTCGGCTTCCTTTTTGGCCGCACGATTAAACAGCCTGGGAGCCTACGTTCTTTTAGGAGGTGTTTTTCTCATGGGGACGGTTATGGCCACGCCCTTCACTTTAAGATCTTTAGGCCGAATGCTGCTGGTCGTTCCCCGCGCCATTTTGTCTGTGCTTACCAAGGCGTTAACGTCTCGTCCCGCCACCCGTTCAACTGCAAGGATCGAAAAGCCCACGGTAGAGCCTAAGACGCAGCCCTCGGCGCGTCGCCCTAAATCTTCGGCTGTTTCAGAACGCAAAGTCAAGGATGCGGCTGAAATGGGCAGCTTCATGCCCATCGCCGATGAAGCGCCAAAGGCATCGACTCAGGACAAGTCTTTCATCCCGTCGTCTCGAATCAGCCCAAATCTTCCTTTGCCTCCTGTAGATCTCCTAGATTTTTACGCAGAGGAAGAAGCCTCCCCGAATCCCGAACTCTTGCAGCAAAAGGCGCGTACCCTGGAAGAAAAGCTGGCGGATTTCGGTGTTCAAGGCCAGGTGGTGGGCATCAATCCGGGACCGGTCATCACCATGTATGAATACAGCCCGGCACCAGGAATCAAGATCAGCCGCATTGTGGGACTGGCCGATGACCTGTCCATGGCTCTCAAAGCCGCCAGTGTTCGCGTGGTGGCCCCGATCCCTGGTAAGGCCGCCATCGGCATTGAAATTCCCAATGAAAAAAGAGCCATGGTGTCTTTGCGTTCCATTATTGAATCCAAGGCCTTCGCCGCCTCCACGTCTCCCTTGACCATCGCCTTGGGCAAGGACATCACCGGAAACCCAGTGATCACCCAATTGACCCGTATGCCTCATCTGCTCATCGCCGGAGCCACCGGCACAGGAAAGTCCGTCTGCATCAATGCGATTCTGCTGAGCCTTCTTTATCGCAACACACCAGAGAGCTTGAGATTTCTCTTGATCGATCCTAAACGGATTGAATTGAGCACCTACGAAAACATTCCGCACCTGCTTCATCCTGTGGTCACGGAACCTAAGATGGCAACGCGAGCCCTACGTTGGGCCGTTCAAGAAATGGAACTGCGCTATAAACTTTTGGCCGACAAGAACGTGCGCAACATCGAATCCTACAATCGCGTTCTCAGCAAAGAAGATTCCCGCAAATCCCCGCAAACGTCTCCTCGAGAAACAGCCAACGGCACGGTCTTGGATCATCACACCTTGCCCTATATCGTGCTCATCATCGATGAACTGGCGGACCTTATGATGGTTGCTTCCCGAGAAGTGGAAGAATCTATCACGCGATTGGCCCAGATGGCTCGAGCGGCAGGCATTCACCTGATACTGGCCACCCAAAGGCCATCGGTGGATGTTCTAACCGGGATCATCAAAGCCAATATTCCCACGCGTATCTCCTTTCAGGTGTCGTCCAAAGTGGATTCTCGGACCGTCTTGGACACCAATGGCGCAGAAACTCTGCTGGGCGCAGGCGACATGCTGTTCCTGCCTCCGGGCACAGGAAAACTGCAGCGCATTCAAGGGGCTTTTGTCTCAGATGCAGAAGTGCAACGTGTCACCGATTTTTGGCGGGAACGCCAACCCGAGACGGATCCGATTGCAGGAAGAGTTTCTTTTGCGGAGAAGGAAAATGTCTCCGAAACAGCCGATGAGGACATGGATGAAAAGTATCAAGAAGCCGTTCGCCTTGTGGTGGAAACACGTCAAGCTTCCATTTCCATGATTCAAAGGCGGCTGCGCATCGGGTACAACAGAGCTGCGCGCATGATTGAAATCATGGAACAACAGGGCATCGTGAGCCCTTCCGATGGAAGCAAACCTCGAGAGGTTCTGGTTTCCAAGGACTCTTTGAACTCATAAAAAAGAAAAGGATACTCCGTGATGGTGACAACTTTTGGCAAAGGCCTGGCATTTTTCCTGCTGGGAATCTTGACCGCCGCTCAAGGTTTTTCGCCTGAATTTTCGGAAGCCGGTCAGGCCGCGGAGATCAGTGTCCCTGAAATTCTTTCCAAGATGGAAAACACGTACAGGACCCTATCGGCCTATACGGCCGATTTTACGCAATGGACCACATCGGTGGCGAGTTCAGGAGCCACCACGAAAGCTCACGGGGTTTTTTACTATCAAAAACCTTACCGCATGCGCTGGGAATACGAAGCGCCAGATCGTCAGATCTTTGTCGCCTTTAAGGACACAGCTTGGCTGTATATTCCTGAAGACCGCCAAATATCCCTGTTGGAAATGAAAGAACTGCTGCAATCCCCTGTGATGCGCACTTTCTTTGAGGGCGTGGTCCAACTGAAAGAAAATTTTCAGGCGACTCTGGACGCAGCCTCGGCCTCGGAAGAGACCGCCGTGTTACGCCTGACCCCCAAACAGGAAGATCCCAATGTAAGGGATCTGCGCGTCTGGGTGGACACCACCGCATACACTATCACTGAAATCGAAGCCCATGATGCCTTGGGCAACATCAATCGCATTCAATTTCACAATCAGAAATACGTTCCCAACCTGCCCAAGGAACTTTTTGCTTTTAATCCGGATGAGACCGTCGTTGTCTTGGATCCGTCCGGAAGAAAACTGCATCCCGAAGAGATCGGCGCCATCAAGCGTCGACTTGGAGATTAAAAGCGGAGAAACCCATGTCCTTGAATAATCCTTTGGTTCAAGAGATTTTGGCCTTGAAAAAGGAAAGAAACGCCATCCTTTTGGCGCACAATTATCAGCCCGGCGTCATTCAGGACATTGCCGACCTTACCGGGGACTCCCTGGAACTGAGTCGCAAAGCTCAGGAAACGGATGCCGACGTCATCGTTTTTTGCGGGGTGCATTTCATGGCGGAAACAGCCGCCATTCTCAACCCCGAAAAAATTGTTTTGCTCCCTAACCCGTCAGCCGGCTGTGCCATGGCGGACATGATTACGGCAGAGGATGTACGCCGAATTCGGCAAGAGTTTCCCGAAGTCCCCATTGTGACCTATGTCAATTCAACGGCGGAAGTGAAGGCAGAGAGCACGATCTGCTGCACGTCGGCCAATGTCACGCGCGTGGTGGCTTCCTTTTCCCAAGAAAAAGCCTTGTATTTCGTTCCCGACCAAAATTTGGCTCTTTATGCCGCCCGGTATACCGACAAGACGATCCATTTCTGGAAAGGCTACTGCCCTGTGCATCATCGGTTAACGGCCTCCATGGTTCAAGAGGCCAAAGCCGCCCACCCGGAGGCGCTCTTTCTCGCGCACCCGGAATGCCGGCCGGAAGTGCTGGATCTGGCCGATGAAATCACAAGCACATCAGGCATGTTACGTTATGTTCGCCAAAGTTCTCATGACACCTTTCTCATCGGCACAGAAACGGGTATTTTGCACCCTATGCGGCGGGATAACCCGACCAAAACCTTTTACCCCGTCTCCTCCCACATGGTATGTCCGGATATGAAAAAAACGTCCCTTGATGACATTCTTCGTAGCCTGAAAACTCTAAGCCCCCAGGTCCGTGTCCCGGAAGACATTCGTGTGAAAGCCCTGCAGGCCGTCGAACGCATGCTGCTCATTTGAGGTCGGTTCATGGGTGGAAGAACCGAGTCGTATCGGCCCATTGTTGCCGTTACCATGGGAGATCCTTCCGGGGTAGGGCCGGAAGTGATCGTCAAGGCTCTGCAACACCCATGGGTTCAGGAAAGATGTCTGCCTGTGATTATCGGGGATGTGACGGCACTTCAAAGGGCCATGGATCTTGTTAGAGCCGAGCTTCCTTTTAAGGTGATTCGCGAAGTTGGTCACATCACCCAAGACAAGCAGCCCGAAGATGTTTACATCCTGTGCCGAACGCCACTGTCCATTAGGGACATACCTTACGGCAACCCCTCAGCGGCGGCTTGCCGCGAAACCATCGGTTTCATTCGTACCGCCGTGCATCTGGCGCTGAACGGCGTCGTGGATGCCGTGGTCACAGGTCCTATTCATAAAGATGTCCTCCAGCGACAGGGATTTTCCTTTCCCGGGCATACGGAATTTCTTCAGCATCTTACGGGGGCTTCGCACGTAGTCATGATGCTTGCAGGCCCGAAACTGAAGGTGGCTCTAGCCACCATTCACTGTGCCTTGCGCGATGTTCCAAAACGCATCACACAGGAAAATCTTTTCCACACCCTGGAAGTCCTTACAAGTTCGCTCAAAAGGGATTTCGGTATTGCATGTCCCAAAGTGGCCGTCTCGGGTCTGAACCCGCACGCAGGAGAAGCGGGTCGGTTCGGGCGCGAGGAACTGGACGTCATCGCTCCAGCGGTGAACCAGTTTCGCCACTCCCATCCTTCATGCGACGTTTCGGGCCCTTACCCCCCTGACACGGTTTTTTTTCGAGCCTTTCAAGGTGAATTTGATGCGGTCTTGGCCTTGTACCATGACCAAGGGCTTATCCCTTTGAAACTGGTGCACTTCTACGAAGCCACCAATGTGACCTTGGGGCTTCCCATCGTAAGAACTTCCGTGGATCACGGCACGGGGTATGACATCGCCGGAAAAGGCATCGCCCACTGCGGAAGCCTTCTTTATGCCATGCAGACCGCCGTGACCATGGTTCGCCACCGAAAAAGCTGAGCGCACCAGAACATGCAAAAGACCTTCGAAAAGGCATCTCGTGAATGGATTCGCATTCGAGGAGCCCGGCAAAACAATTTGCAAGACCTTGATGTGGATATTCCCAAACAGGCCTTTGTGGTGGTCACAGGGGTAAGCGGTTCCGGAAAGTCGACGCTCCTTTTCGATGTGCTGCACGCCGAGACGCAACGACGCTATTTCAGCACTTTTTTGCCTTCTTCCAGCATGGCTCTTGTGCCTGCCTTTCGGTGGGAAAAGCCTGAGGTGGACTCCATTGAAGGCCTGAGTCCCACCATCGCATTGGAGCAGGGCCGTTTTCCCGCTCATCCTCGGTCCACCGTAGGGACCTTCACGGACATTTACGATCTTCTGAGGCTGCTTTTTACAAGACTGGGGACACCTACATGCCCTACCTGTCGTCTTCCCATTCGATCCTACACCATTGGGCAGATGGCTGAGCAGCTTTTGCAAAGTCCTGAAGGTTCCCGAGTGATGATTCTGGCTCCCTTGGAACCGGTTCCTGAAAGAAAGCTTTCCGGCGTTTTGACTTCTTTGAAAATGGACGGCTTTTTACGCATTCGCTGGGAAAACCAGGTTTATTCCCTGGATCCCTTGCCGGTTCTTCCTAGGCGTCCTCAGTATTTTCTGGAACTGGTCGTGGATCGTCTGAGCCTGAAACCTGATGCTCTGGGACGCCTTTCTGGTTCCCTGGAACTGGCCGCACGACACGGCCAAGGCACCGTCAAGGCCTTGCTGGAGACAGGGGAAAGCTTCACTTTTTCCCAGATTCCCGTTTGCCCTCAGTGTGGCTATCGCGCCGAGGCGCCTTCGATGGCCTTGTTCTCCTTTTTTCATCCGAAAGGGATGTGTCCGCGGTGTGAAGGCACGGGACTAGAGCGAACCCTAAAAGCCAACAAGAGCTCGAAGCAGGAGGGAGAGGAACAGACTTGGACAGAGGGAATTCCCTGCGCGGCATGTGAGGGTATGCGTCTCAACAAGCAGGCCCTCTCGATCATCGTTGGGGAACAATCCATTGGAGCCGTCAATGCCATGACGCTTAAGGAATTGAGTGCCTGGCTTACGCAGCTGGATTTTCATTCCCATGAAAAGGAAATCCTGACAAGAATCCGCCAGGAAATTCTCCCTCGACTGAACGCCTTACAAAACCTCGGCCTCGGCTACCTCAGCCTCGACCGATCTATGGCCTCCCTTTCTTCCGGCGAAACCCAACGCCTTCGATTGGCTCAGCAGCTGACAGCACCTTTTTCAGGCACCGTCTACATCTTTGACGAGCCCAGTGTGGGGCTTCATCCCCAGGATAGAAACCGATTGAGGGGGGTGCTTCGAGACCTTCGGCACCTTGGAAACACGGTCCTTGTGGTGGAACACGACCTGGATACTTTGCGCAAGGCGGATTATGTTCTCGAATTAGGTCCTGGAGCAGGACCCGCGGGTGGACGTCTCGTTTTTGAAGGCACTCCCGAAGAATTGGTCCAATGCGCGCACTCGACCACAGCCCCGTATCTTCGCCGAATTCCCGGAACCGAGGGGCCGCGACCCCTTTCCAGGAAACACTTTTTTCACTTTCTGGAAATTCACGGCGCTAAGGGGCACAACTTGAAAAACATCAAAGCCCGTTTCCCGCTCAGGGCCCTAACCTGTGTGACGGGGGTTTCCGGGTCGGGAAAGAGTTCTCTGGTGATCCAAACCCTCTATCCAGCTTTGCTTCGAGCCTTGCGAAAAACCGACGCTCCGTCTTTGCCTTTCGAAAACCTTACGGGTTGGGAGATGATTCATCACGTCCATGTCATGGATCAGTCTCCCGTGGGGCGTCTTCCCAAGTCCATTCCCGCTACCTACTGCGGCGTCTTCGATCCGCTGCGTGCCCTTTTTGCCGGGCTGCCGGAAGCGAAGGCTCGAGGCTATTCGGCAGAAAGATTTTCCTTTAACAATCCAGGTGGGCGCTGTGAGTTCTGTCGAGGGGATGGACGTTTGCGCGTGGAGATGCTCTTTCTTCCCGATTTTTACGTGACATGCCCCTATTGCGACGGTTCTCGTTACGAACCCAACACTTTGTCCGTTCGATTCAAGGGCCTGTCCATGGCGGATGTACTGCGATTAACCGTTTCGGAAGCCCTGGATGTGTTTCGACATCTGCCCGCCATCTCCCGAAAACTTTCGGTCCTGGAAGAGGTGGGGCTCGGTTATCTTCAGCTCGGCCAGCCAAGCTACACGCTTTCCGGAGGCGAATCCCAGCGCATGAAACTGGCCAGGGCACTGGCTCGTTCCTCGGCCAAGCCATCCCTTTATCTTCTGGATGAACCCACAACAGGGTTGCACCCTCAAGACGTGGAACGCCTTGTCAACCTTCTTCAGCGGCTGGTGTCTAAAGGGCATACCGTGATCGTTATTGAACACAATCTTCAATTTGTGCGATCGGCCGACTATCTGTTGGACTTGGGACCCGGAGCCGGGCCTGATGGAGGATGGATCGTAGCCGAAGGGCCTCTGGAAGAAGTCCTCACCCGCTTCGACACCCCAACCATAAAAGCTTTGCGCGCTTCATCTTTCTAAGAACCTGGTCCAACAGGCGCGGCTCGTTTTTCGGGGTCATCCGCTTCATGCCCCCCCTGTTCGGCTAAGCGGCACCGCTTTTTTGCCGATTTCGCTTCGCTTCTTCCCTAACGGGGATATCCTTCCGCCACCAACCCTTTGGAGATCCTTGACCCGGCCACATGCCGGTCTATCGGCGAGCGGGCCGCGAGAGCGCTGTGCGTGGTCCTGTTAAACACCCGAGGATAAATGGTAGGCGATACAGTCCAGCTTGATGGTGAAGTCCACGTTTTCCACGTGGCAGCAATCCGGCACCTGGATCTGTACCGGAGCGAAATTGAGGATGCCGTTGATCCCTGCAAGAATGAGTTGATTGGCAACACTTTGGGCTGCACTGGCCGGTGTCGCGATGACCCCGATGTGGACGTCCCTTTCCCGCACCACTTCTTCCAGTTCGTCCACATGATTCACGATCAGTCCGTTGGGAAGCTTCTTTCCCACCTTCTGAGGATCCACGTCAAAGGCTGCCGTAAAAATGTAGCCATGCTTGACAAAATTGCCGTGACGAACCATGGATGAGCCGATGTTGCCCAAACCCACCATGGCCAGATTCCACGTACGGTTGAGCCCTAAAATCTCCTTGATTTGATTGACCAGATCCGCCACGTGGTAACCGACGCCTCGAACCCCAAATTCTCCAAAGTAAGCCAGGTCCTTTCGAATCTGCGCAGGATTGACTCCGCACTGCTTGGCCAATCGCTCTGAAGAGATCACGTCCACATCTTCTTCAAGAAGCTCTTGTAACGTGCGAACATAAATGGACAGGCGGTTAATGGTCGCCATGGGGATTTTGGCAAATTTCATCCTCTGCCCCTCATGCAGCCGTTGGTGCCGCGCCGGAACGCGCCTTAAAAGCCCTTGTGCATGCAGCCATGCCACGGATCCGTGTTGTGCTGCTCTTCACATGGCCAGGTTTAAAAGAAGGCCAAACCACCCGCTTACGGGGCATGGGGACCGAGGGCGATTTCCCTCGATCCCCACGGAGATTCAGCCTTCGTCGGAGCGCCTTCGCCTCGTCTTTAGTGCGCCAGGCCCACGAAGCCCTGGATGAGCTTGGAGACCGGGTTGGCGTAGATGAGGATGAGGGCGATGACCAGAGCGTAGATACACAGGGACTCGATCATGGCCAGACCGATCATCATGGTCACCGTGATCTTGCCGGAGGCTTCCGGGTTGCGGGCCACACCTTCCACGGAGCTCTTGATGGCCATGCCCTGGCCCAAGCCCGTCCCGAAGGCGGCGATGGCGATCCCGAATCCTGCGGCCACGGCCGAATACATGAAGAACCGAAGGCCTTCGACCTTTTCGGCCGATCCCGCGTCCGCAGCCATGGCCAACGTGGTCAACCCGAGAACCAACAGCGTCGTGAAGAACCCAACTTTCCTAGACATCGATACAACCTCCTTGGATTGAGAATTAAGTTTATGCGGCCTTTCCTCCAACCGAAACCGCCTTGGGAAGCCTAGTGCGCCTCTTCAATGGCGCCTGCGAAATACATGGACGACAGCAGACAAAAGATGAACGCCTGCACAAACCCGGTGAAAAGCCCCAAGAACATGATGGGCAGAGGAGCCAGATACAGACCCGCAAGGAAGAACAAAATGGCCAGCACCAGCTCTTCACCGAAAATGTTTCCAAAGAGACGGATGGACAGGCTGAGCACGCGCGCCGTATGGCCGATGAGTTCGATCGGGAAAATCAGAGGGGTCAACCACCAGATGGGACCCATAAAATGTTTGATGTATTTGACGCCGTGAAACCTGATGCCAATGACATGCGTAAACGTCACCACGATAAGGGCGCAGGCCGCCGTGGTGTTGATGTTGGCCGTAGGTGCGAAAAAGCCTGGAATCATCCCCATGTAATTGCTCAAGAGAATGAAAAAGCCCAAAGTGGCGATAAGCGGAAAGGCGAAGCGTCCTTCCTCTCCCGTAATCCCCACCATGAAATCTTCAATCCCTGTGAGGACCATTTCAAAAAAGTTCTGGCCGCCCGACGGCACCAATTCCAGGCGGCTTACGGCCAGCTTGGCCAGAATGAGCAGCACAGCGGCCACCACCCAGGTGTACACCACATGGGGTAGAAGCAGCTTTTGCAAAAAGGTGTGAGCTTCATCAGCGCTGTGGACGATGGGAAGTCCCAGCTTCTCCAAAAGAATGCTGAGAAACAAGACCGGATGTTCCATAACCTACCTCTCTCCCCTCATGACCATTTTCGCCGCTTCGTGTATGGCCACCAACACAATGCTAACCATCACCACCGACAACCCCACAAGGAACGCCGGCGGATCCACCCATCCTTCATAGAGCACCGTAAAGACCACGAACACGGTGCCAAGGAATCGCAGGTAGTACTTGACAAAGAGCGCCCCTTTGGACGGGGGTTGCCCGGGGTATCGAAAAGCCCGGCGCATCTGCCACTTCATCACATGAAAACTTGCCGTGACCGTCGCCCCTCCCAGAAGCACTCCCAGAGCTTCCCTTGCGGAAAACAGGATCGCGGCACTTAGCACGGCAAAAAAGAGAAGAATCACATTCACAAGCTGAATGCGCCGAACCAGCTTATCGTCACTCAGCAGGGTAACCACGAGCCCCTTACGGCCTTCGCTGATCCTCGCGCTGCTGCTTTCGCATGAACCGAACGTAGTTGCGAAAGCCCGCGATGATCCCCATGACCAAAAAAATCAGTGTGAGCCATGGGAAAGTTCCAAAACTGGCATCCAGCCAGTACCCGATCGCTACGCCGATGAAAATGGCGAAAGCCACCGAGAATCCCAGGGTGCTCGCTAAACCCACCTGCTTCAGGTACTTCTTCGTCTCTTCTTTCATCGGCCACTTCGTGTAAATTATCACAGACTACCTAGCATAGGGCCCCTACCAAGTCAACGCAATTTTTCCAATCGAGGCTTTCCATGTCCTCGGGGGTCAAGTGTCAAATTTGGATCCTTTTTCCCATAACTTATACATTCAGCCCATGTGCCTGCACTCGCCCCGAAAAACGCCTCAAGGCACCCTTCAGCGCGCCAACATCTCTTTGACCACCCTTAGTGACTCCAGAGCGGCTTGCGCCGTACGGTGCAGATCCTCTTCCTCATGGGCGGTGCTCACGAAAAAGCTTTCAAACTGAGACGGCGCCAGGTAGATACCTCGATCCAGCATTTCCCTATAAAAAACCGCGTAAGCGGCCGTGTCGGATTTTAAAGCCGTGGCAAAATCCGTGACGTCTTCCTGGGTGAAAAAGCCGGTGCCCATGGATCCGATGCGGTTGATGGTCACCGGCACATCGGCGATGCGGGCGGCTTCACGAAGCCCCGCCTCCAGGGCTGATGCTTTTTGTTCTAGAGATTCGTAGACCCCCGGTTCCGAGAGCACTTGGAGTGTGGCGAGGCCGGCGGCCATGGCCAAAGGATTTCCCGACAGAGTTCCAGCCTGGTACACTTGACCCAAAGGAGCCACCTTTTCCATAATGTCCCGTCGGCCCCCGTAGGCCCCTACGGGAAGGCCGCCCCCGATGATTTTCCCAAGGCAGGTAAGGTCCGGTCGCACCGAGAATCGCTCCTGAGCCCCTCCGGGACCCAGCCTAAACCCGGTGATCACCTCATCGAAGATAAGCAGACTGCCGTAAGCGTCACATAAGCGGCGCAGCTCCGGAAGAAAATCTGGTTTTGGAATCACGGTCCCCATGTTTCCGGCCACCGGTTCCACGATGATGCATGCGACGGTTTCCCCATGGGCTTGCATGGCAGCTTCCACTGATGCCACATCGTTGTAGGGCAAGGACAAAGTATGAGCCACCACCTCCGAAGGTACCCCGGGACTTCCGGGAATGCCCAGCGTCGCCAGTCCGGATCCTCCTTTGACCAGAAGGCAATCGCTGTGGCCGTGATAACAACCGTCAAACTTGATGATTTTCGGCCGTCCCGTATAACCTCGCGCCAATCGAATGGCGCTCATGGTGGCTTCCGTGCCCGAATTCACCATGCGCACCATGTCCATGGAGGGGACCATGGAGACAACCTTTTCGGCCAATTCCACTTCCAGCCGGCATGGAACACCGTATGAGGTACCCTGGGTTGCCGCAAAACGCACGGCCTCAACCACCCGAGGATGCGCATGCCCGATGATCAAAGGTCCCCAGGATCCCACATAGTCGATGTAAATCCGTCCGTCTTCGTCTTCCAATCGACACCCCGACGCCCTTTTCACAAAGAAGGGAGAAGCCCCCACGGAACGGCAGGACCGCACCGGACTGTTCACCCCTCCAGGAATGACCGCCTGAGCTCGACGGAAAAGCTCGTCCGAAATCCTGTTGTGTGCCATACATACCCCTTCATTTGTAAACTTCACGAATCAAAACCAAAGGTCTTTTAAACCCCGCACTCAATCTTCCTTTAGTCTCTGAATCTCTTGATGATAGGCGTGCATCAATTCTTCCAGCCGAAGCATTCCTACAACCCCCAAATCGTTTTCTTCCACGGGAATCTGGCCGTATCCTGAAGCCAGGAATTTCATCAGGGCTTCGTATAGGCTCTCATCCGGGCGCACGCTGATGGGAGGAGATGCCAATTCGCCGACAACGAGAAGTTCCGCCACCGAGTCTTCAAAGAGCACGGAACGCACATCATGAAGCGACAAGATTCCCTTGAGACGAAACCGGTCATCCACCACCGGAAAAAAGGACTCACGCGTGTGGACCATGAATCTTTTGAGCTCTCGAAATGTCATGTCCTGGGGAAGGCTGGTCACAGGCAAGGCAGGATCATAGGCATCTCGCACTTGGAGGTTTTCCAGAACGTTCATCACCATGTCGGTGCGGTGAGCCGGAGAATGAAATTTGTTCAGCACCTGTTTTTCGTACAAGGACCAGCCCTGGGAGCACAGCACGGCAATCACAGACGCAAACATCAAGGGCACGACGAGACCGTAACCCCCTGTCATCTCGCAAACCATGAGCAGCGCCCCGATGGGAGCTTTGGCCACGCCGCCGAAAAACGCCCCCATGCCAACCAAAGCAAAAGCCCCCGAATCCGTCACCCACTGGGGAAAAAGGCCGCACGAAATCTGGCCGACAGCCCCTCCTAACATGGCCCCGATAAAAAGAGACGGCCCAAAGACACCTCCGCTGCCGCCTGAAGATATGGTGCATGAAGTGGCCAGAATCTTCAACACGGCAAGGCCGAGCATCAAAGAAACGGGCAAGGCGCCGAATAGGGCTTGTTGAATCGTGCCGTACCCGCTGCTCATGACTTCGGGTCGCCAGTAGGCGATGATTCCCACCATCAAGCCTCCAATGGTGGGAATGAGCATTTTTTTTAAGGGAATCCGTCGAAAGAAATAATCGCGCATGCCGTAAAAGACTTTAACATAGGCGAATCCGAACGGCACACACACCAGGCCCAAAACGGCATAAAAGAGTAGTTCCACGGGATTGGCAAAATGAATGGGAGGAATGTCAAAAATGGGGCGCTGCCCAAAGATGCTGATAAAAATGGCATTGGCGATCACGGAAGACATGATGCAAAGAATAATGCCTTCCGTTTCGAAGTCCTCCCGGTAAAGCACTTCAACAGCCGTCAGGGCTCCTCCCAAGGGAGCCCGAAAGATAGCCCCGAGACCGGCGGCGCATCCCGCCAACAGCATCAAGCGCCGTTCCCGAACATTCATGCGCAATAAGCGCGCCACCCAGGAACCAAAGCCGGCGCCAATCTGGGCAATGGGCCCTTCTCGACCCGCACTTCCCCCGGTCGCCAGAGTGATAATGGAAGCCAGGCCCTTAATGTAAGGTACTCGGGTTCGAATCATGCCGTTTTTGTTGTGAAAAGCGTCGATGAGAGCATCTGTGCCGTGCCCTTCGGCTTCCGGAGCGTATCGATAAACCAAAAAGCCTGAAAGAAGTCCTCCAAAGGCGGGGAGCACCAGAAGCATCCATCTGCGAAAGACCGGGGAAGGTTCCAGAGTGACCAGGCGTTCACCACCGGGTTTACTTAAAGGATAACCGGCCAGGTGTTCTTGAAAGAAATAGGTTCCCCATTCCAAAAGAACAAAGAAAAGGCACGCCCCCAGTCCGCTGACCACTCCGATGATCACGCTGTAGACAACGTAGCGTAAGGTTTTGTTGCGTTCCAGGGAGGCTCGAATTTCGGTAAAACGGTTCACCGATCGCTCATCCTTAACGGGCGAAACGGCTGGACCAAACCGTGACCCTCGTAACCTTGCTTCAAACGAAGGCATTCTTGAAGGTTTCGACTCTCGGGCCGAAGCCATGAAATAATAAGAGTCGACATAGTGTGAAAGCTTGGCCTTGCAAGCCCTTCAATTCTCTTCCACAGTGATTTCATACTGCTCCACATGAAAGTTACGTTCCCCCTGAACATGAAAACAGGCGTGCAGGGCTTCTTCCAGCCTTTCTAAAGAGGCGCGTTCTTCGTCCAGAAGTCTGGCCGCCACACGCGGGTGCACTTGAATCAGCACATTGCGACCGAAAAGGTCCCTTTGTTCTCTTTGAATTTCTCGCAAGATTTCATAGCACAAGGTCTGGGTGGACTTGAGCTGCCCGTGCCCTTCACAATAGAAACAGGGCTCGCAGAGTGTTCGTCCGATGCTTTCCCGGGTTCGTTTTCGGGTCATTTCAATAAGGCCCAGCTCCGACATGCGCAAGATGTTGGTTTTGCTCTTGTCTTTGCGCACAGCTTCCTTCAAGGCGTTAAAAACCTTTTCGCGATTAGCCTCCTTTTCCATGTCGATAAAATCAATGATGATGATACCTCCGATATTTCGAAGCCTCAGCTGGCAGGCGATTTCCTTGACGGCTTCCAGATTGGTTTTGAGAATGGTTTCTTCCAGGTTCCGCTTGCCCACGTAACGACCGGTATTGACATCAATGGCTGTAAGAGCTTCCGTGGTTTCTATGACGATATAGCCCCCGGACTTCAGCCAGATCTTCTTGCTGAGCGCCCTTTGCACCTCCATCTCGATTCCGTAGGCGTCAAAGATGGGTTCGGAACCTTCGTAAAGCTCGATGCCGTTTTTCAAGGAAGGCAAAAAGGTTTCCGTAAACTGCAACACTTTCTTGTACTCTTGGGGGTTATCAATGACAAGGCGGTCCACTTCCTTGGTGAAAAGATCTCGAACGGCTCTCAGGGTGATATCCAAATCCCGGTACACCAGGGACGGGACCGGAGCGTTTTCGGAGCGGCGCTGAATGTTTTGCCACAGCTTGAGCAGGAACTCCATTTCCGCCTGAATCTTTTCAGCGTCTTCACCTTCGGCCGCCGTCCGCACGATGAAGCCGCAATGAGCCGGCTTGATGTCAAGGACCAGGTCCCTCAGGCGCTTGCGTTCCTTTTCGTCTTCGATACGGCGAGAAACCCCCACATGGTCCATGAGGGGCATGAGCACCAGGTTTCTTCCCGGTAATGTCACATGGGTGGTGATTCTCGCCCCTTTGTTTCCCAAGGGTTCCTTGGCCACCTGCACAAGAATTTCCTGACCTTCCCGTAATCTGTCTTCAATGGGAAGATCCGGAAGTTGTCTTTCTTCCAGCGGTGTCTCGGAATCCCCTGTGACTTGGTAAGGTTCCGGCTCTTGGGGTTCTTCCCGTTCGGGTGTGGCATCCTGAAAAATCTGATCCATTTCCATTAAAGGATGGTGGACATCACTCACATACAAGAAAGCTGCCTTCTCCAGGCCGATATCCACAAAGGCTGCCTGCATTCCGGGAAGGACACGAACCACACGTCCCTTATAGATATTGCCGGCAATGCCTGCATCGGACGCTCTTTCGATGTAAAGTTCAGCCACCTGGCCGTTTTCTACAAGAGCGACCCGAGTCTCATAAAAATCGGCGTTGATGATCAATTCCGCAGCCATCGTTCATTCCTCTAAGGGCGCCACGGAGACTTTGCACAATCGGCACGCCTTGAAAAGGTCGCCGGCTTCCGGCAACAACACTTCAAGAAAGCTCTGCGGCCGAAAACGTGCCGTGGCTCGTTCCACAAGTTCCATGGCCACGGTGGTTGCATCGAGGCGACGTATGGAAAGTAAGACATCGGCGCATCGAACCTCAACGTGCCCTCTTTTGGTCTTTTTGCTAACCAAGTGATCCGCGCATGCGGCATAGCGAGTTATGATAGCTTCCGCCAGTTCTTCGGTCAAACCGGAAAGACGATAGGTCACTCGAAACGCTGTGGCTTTTCGAGGGGTTTCGTCAGAACGGGTCGCGTGGAGCACACGAAAACCTTGCGGTAAAACCGCGTTGAGACGCTTTACGATTTCCGTTTCGGCCACAGGCTCTCGCAACTGAATGGTCGCTTCCTCCACTTCGCTTTCCATCCCCACCGGCAGAGCTTCTCGAAAGGAAACCTTGGCATGGGGATGATACCCTTGGGTATAAGTCACCGGAAGCCCGGAGCGGCGCAGGGCCCTTTCCATGATGCGGTTCATTTCCAACTGGCCGTAGAAACGGGCTTGGTCCTTTTTAGCGAACCGCAGCGTGTACGCATAAAGAATCTTGGGGGCTTCAGCGGGCACAGCGACCCGTGGCACAATCTCGGGCTTGAAGTCCTCAATGAGCTGTGGTTTCACATGGACTCCGTCACAGGCACCGCATCCGAAGCAGGATTCCCAACGACAATCCCCCGTTCGCTCATAGGCCAGGGCTTTTTCCCATTCCCTCCACAGATAGCTCTTGAGCACCCCGGCACTGAGATGGTCCCATGGCAGAGGATTCGAGGCGCCAAGGGAGCGCTGCGCTTCAACGTCGGCGTTCAGACCCGCTTCGGCAAAAGCCTTGTCCCAGATGTTCCGCTGAAAGAGCTCGTCCCAAGCATCAAAGCGGGCACCTTTGCGCCAGGCAGCCTCCACCACCCTTGCGAAACGCCGATCCCCTCGGGCCAAAGCCGCCTCTAGAACACTCAGGTCGGGATGGTGCCATTTCAATCGTAGACCTGGACGTTTCAACCGCTCCTTAAGAAAATCCAGTCGACGGTTTATTTCCCCTCTGGCGATCTGCCCCGTCCATTGAAAGGGTGTCATGGGCTTTGGCACAAAGGTCGAAACCGCCACGTGCACTCCGGCTCGATATGGTTTTCCCAACTGCCAAACTCGAAGGCTCAAACGGACGATTTCGTCGAGGTCTTCCAAGGTTTCTGTAGGAAGGCCCATCATGAAGTAGAGCTTGATGCCTTTCCAGCCCAGACGGTAGGCATCCTTGACGGTCTCGTAGAGATCCTCTTCTTCGATGTTCTTGTTGATAAGGCATCGAAGACGACGACTCCCTGCTTCCGGAGCCACCGTAAATCCCGTTTTGCGTACGCGGCGAATGCACTCCATGAAGTCCTGGGAAAGGGTCCCGACCCGCATGGAAGGAAAAGAGAGAGCCACACGACGTCCTTCCATTTCCTGCATGACAGCGTGAAGCAACCAGCCAAGCTGGCAGTAGTCCCCTGTACTTAAAGAGAGCAAGGACACCTCTTCAAAGCCGGTTTCAGTAACAGCCCGACAGGCCTTTTCCAAAAGATTCTTTGGATGGCGCTCCCGAACAGGGCGATACACGAAACCCGCCTGGCAAAACCGGCAGCCTCGAGTGCATCCTCGAGCGATCTCCAGTCCTAAGCGGTCATGCACAATCTCCACCAAGGGAACCAAAGGACGTTCCGGCAGAGGGCTTTCCAGGTCCAAATCCGTAACGACCCTCTTTCTGACAGAGGTGTAATCGGCAAACTGGGGTTGGAGCCCCATGAATCGGCCCGCAGTGTCATAATGCGGTTCAAAAAAACAAGGGACATAAATACCGGGGAGACGACGTATCCCTTCAAGAAATTCGCGTCGAGTCCCCCGGGACGCTTTCCAATCTCGGTAAGCCTGCGTCAGATCCGTCAGGACCTGTTCGCCTTCCCCTAGAACGATGAGATCGAAAAAAGGCGCCAAAGGTTCCGGATTGTATGCACAAGGGCCTCCGGCAATGACAAAGGGATGCGAAAGATCTCGATCTTCACTGTGAAGGGGAATGCCGGCCAAATCCAGAATCGTCAAAATGTTCGTGTAGCTTAGTTCGTACTGAAGACTGAAACCGAGGAAATCAAAGTCCTTGAGCGGACGTCGGCTTTCTAAGGCATAGAGAAGCTTGCGGGTTTCTTTAAGGCGCTTTTCAAAGTCGGGCCAGGGAGCATACACGCGGTCCGCCAGGACGCCTTCCATGTCATTCAAGCGATGGTAAAGGAGTTGTATGCCGAGGTGGCTCATGCCCACTTCATACACATCGGGAAAGGCTAAGACGTAGCGGACATCAGCCTCTTCAAATCTCTTGGCGCGGGCATGAATTTCACCGCCCAGATACCGCCCGGGGCGTTGAATTTCCAGAAGAAGCCGGTCCAAAAGATCACTCGACAACATTCCCTTGTCCCCTGAAATTTCTTCAACCATCTCTTGAGTATGTCCGTCAATCAATACGTGACGGCTTCCATGGTCGAAGCAGTATGTCCGTCTTCGAGCCTACCAATGCCTGGGAAACCTTCACTCCTCTATGGGCTTTCCCTGCCTGATGGACTCCAGGCTGCCAGTGCCGGGGAAGCCTCATGACCACCCTGGAGGAGCGGACCTCCGTGTCCGCCTCAACTTTTCGGGAAACGTCGTCATTTGCGAACAAGCACTTGGAGATTTCCGGTCAGACTTCATGAACCTATCCCGGCCACTGCGACACACGACGACCGACTCCCGACCCGCTGTGTTTCAGGCAGAGACTCGAGCGCTGTACAAAGGCGACATGGAACGCAGTCGGGACACCACCGTAGCGAGCGTTTCCGCAGCTTGATGCACTTCGTCTTCGGTGTTTTCCTCGTCCAAAGTAAACAGCAGTGTTCCGTAGGCTCCGTCCCCCAAAAGCCCCATGGCCTCCAGCACATGAGACGCCTTGGCCGTGATGGACATGCACGCCGAGGCTCCGGCCACGCAAATACCTCTTAAATCCATGTGTAACAGCAGGGCTTCCCCTTCCACATAGCGAATGGACACATTGACCAAACCGGGAAGATGTCTTTCCGGGTGCCCATTGAAACGCACTTCATCGATCAGGCCCGAGATACGTTCCCGTAAAAGCTTTTCCAGCCGAATACACCGTTCCATTTTGGCCGAAAGCCTTAACCGCACGCGCTCCGCAGCAGCCCCCAATCCCACAATGCCGGCGACATTTTCGGTTCCGGTTCGGCGCCCGTCTTCTTGACCTCCGCCATGAAAAAGGGGCCACAAAGAGGTTCCTTTCCGGCAGTAAAGCGCTCCGGCGCCTTTGGGACCGTTGAACTGGTTCGCTGCAAGGCTAAGCAGATCCACACCCAAAGCATTCACGTCGACGGGAATGCGACCAACCGAGGCGATGGCGTCCGTGTGCAACAGGGCTCCATGCTCATGGACCACAGCGGCAATATCCGCCAGAGATTGAATGGTGCCCACTTCATTGTTGGCGTGCATAATGGACACGAGCACGGTATCCGGCCGCATGGCTCTTTTGACATCTTTCGGGTCCACCCAACCATAGTGGTCCACAGGAACCAAGGTGACGGTAAAGCCGAACCTTTCCAAGGCCTTGGCGGCATAAAGGACGGAATAGTGTTCGATGGCCGAAACCACCAGATGCCGCCCCTCGTGCATGCGTTGAAAGGCGACGCCCTTGACGGCGAGGTTGTTCGCTTCGGTACCTCCGGACGTAAAGATGATTTCCTCGGGTTCCGCTCCGATAAGCGCCGCCGTCTGGGATCGCGCCTTAAAGATGGCATCCTGAGGCGCCTCGCCCAGATGATGAATACTGGCGGGATTCCCGAAATGTTCCACCAGAAAAGGTTTCATAGCTTCAAAAACTTCCATCGCCAAAGGCGTTCCCGCAATATGATCCATATAGATTCTTCGACCGTCCATACCGTTGCACCCCCCTATGACACTTCTCTCGTTTCTTAGGAGCTTGTCCGACTATGCCCTTTTTGGCAGCTTTGGGAACGCTAAGTACCTGAAATTGCCTATCCCCAAATGGAGCATTCTGAGTTCTGAGACAGCGCTCGAAAAGCTGTCCAAAAACGGGAAAGACCACGGCATCGAATGCCATTGCATAGCAGCGCTGAGGCGCCGCCTCGCCCCTACACAAACTTGAAACCGAGCTATTCCCTGGGAGCGCGCAGGCATCTGATCCGTTCCTTGTGCAGGCGACAGATCCTCGTTCCCAGGAGAAAATCCGGTCTCAGACACGCCCTCAGATCCCCGGCCCGAAAAGCATGTATCTATACGTTCGCCACCAGGCCAACGTCAACCCCAAAGCCTCCCGTCGTTTCAAGGACATGCGGGTGACTTTCTCCTTGCAAAACCCTCTGGGCCGTGCTACAGGGTGCGTGAAATCTTTATCATGCCAGGGGCTGCCGATGAGGCGGTTCGTTTCAGGGGTTTTCACCGTAGGGATCAGCGACGCGTGACAAGTCTAAGGAAGAAGCAGAAGGAGGCAAAACGATGAAGGTTTTTCTGGGCGGCTTGGCCGCAGCTTTTTTCGGCATCATCGGTATTTTCATTTGGTTCAAGCCTTTTCTTAACCTCCTGGCGGGCGCAATTCCTTTGGCGCTTCTGCTAGGCGGCGCCATGGCGGCCTATCTGGGCTACGATGAAGTCAAGGATCAGCTCCCCTTCGGCAAGAAAAAAGGGGAAGAAGCCGCTCCGGAAGCCGCCGTCGATGATCTGTCCAAGTACAAAGAAGAAGCCGAAAAATATAAACAGGAAGTGGAAAAACTCAAAGCTGAACTGGAAAAGACCAAGTCCGCATCCTAGAGGAATGCAGGTCCCTGTGTCAGCCGACGCCTCCCCCGAGGGGAGGCGTTTTTCATTTTGGCACAAGATTGTCTGAGGGCTTGGAGAGGTGAGACGTCGCCAGCCTCCACAGGGTGTAGGTGCGAAAGCCCCCGCTGAGATTTTTAGCCTGATACCCGTATTGGCGCAGCGCTCGAGCGGCCAGGTAAGAACGCTGGCCCACATAGCAATAGACCCAGATTTCCCGGTCCTTTGGCAGTTCCGCCATACGCTGCCGTAATCGCCCCAGAGGAATGTGCACCGCTCCCTCAATGTGCCCGCGTCGGTATTCAAACGCCTCACGCACATCGAGCACAAAGACGTTCTCAGGGCGTTGATCCATCTCGTCGGCATGAATCACTTCCACATCTCCTCGAACCACATTGGCAGCGATCATGCCGGCAAGGTTCACGGGATCCTTGGCGGATCCAAACTGTGGAGCGTAGCACAGCTCAGCCTCTTCCAGGTCAAAAACGGTGCCGCCTTTCTGAACGGCCATGGCAATAACGTCTGTGCGCCGCACGGCTCCCTTTTTGCCCACCGCCTGAAATCCTAGAATTTTTCCATCCTTCTTGGAAAAAATGAGCTTCATGGCAATGGTTTCGGCGCCTGGGTAATAACTGGCGTGATGACCTGGATGAAGATAGATTTTTTCGCACCGGTAGGGTTCATCCCATAAGTTGAGGGATTTCAGAACCTTTTCGCTGGGCCCCGTCATGGCCAGGACCTGATCGAAAAGGCCGACCACGGCTGTCCCCTGAACGCCTCGAAAACGGACATCTCTTCCACATATGGCGTCGGCGGCAAGCCGCCCCTGTCTATTGGCAGGACCCGCTAAGGGAAGAAGGGTTTGTCGGCCCGTGATCACGTGAAGCACCTCCACGGCGTCTCCTACGGCCCAAATGGATGGATCACTGGTCTGCATCTTTTCATTCACCAGAATGCCGCCAAGATGCCCCAAGGCAAGCCCGGCGTCTCGAGCCAACTGAACCTCAGGTCGCACACCCACGGCCACAATGACCAGTTGTGCCGATAGCTCCTCGCCGGAGCGAAGCCTTACCCTGAGTTCTTCATTTGATCCTCTCTCAATTTTTTCCACCTGGTTTCCCAAACGCAGATCCACCCCTTTTTCCCACAGTGTTTCCTGAAGCGGCCATACCATTTCGGGATCACACAGAGGCATGATCTGGGGTTGCATTTCCACCAAAGTCACGTGCAACCCCCGTCGCACCAGATTTTCGGTCATCTCGAGCCCGATATAGCCGCCTCCTACGACAACAGCTTTCTGCGCATGTCTTTGATCGATCATGCGCCGAATTTCGCGACTGTCCGGAATGCTGCGTACAAAAAAGACACCGTGAAGATCGAGCCCAGGAATCGGCGGCCTTATTGGCGAGGCACCAGGCGATAGCACCAAGACATCATAGGGTTCCTCATACTCCCGACCCGCTTGATGATCTCGAATGAGAAGACGTCGGTTTTCTCGATCGATGCGCAGCACTTCCGAATGAAGGCGCACTTCGATACGGAACCTTTGTTGAAACATTTCGGGCGTCGCCACCAAAAGGTGTTCCTCACGACGAATCACGTCTCCCACGTAATAGGGAAGGCCGCAATTGGCGAAGGAGACAAAGGGTCCTTTTTCGAGAATGATGATTTCCGCCTTTTCATCGAGCCGGCGTGCCCGTGCCGCACTGGAAGCTCCTCCAGCAACACCTCCGACGATGCAAATACGCTTTCCCGCCATAGCCCGTCATCCTCCACGGTTAATAAACAAGGATCTTCGCCCTTTGCATTTTGCCTCAATAAAACTACAATCCCTTTTCAAGACACGCAAAAGAAAACGGCTCCTCACATTGAAGATTCGAAATAGTGGAGCGGCAAGTGGGGCGGCGATCCGCAAAACGGCGTCAAGACCTATGGACCGTCTTTTGGGTTGTTCTTACGGTCGGGGTTTTTGGAATTCATAACGTCTCAAGCTTTGCGGGTTCCATTTCCTATGCCGTGCAGTTCGAAGAAAGCGTCGAGGAAGATTGGCAACGACGCCTAAAACCCCTTTCCGAAACCTTCGGTCGAAAACAGGAAGGCGCCGCGTCCCTCAACCAACTCAGACGTCGTTTGGAAAAAGATCAAAATATCTTTCGAACTTTTCTTCGATCCGAAGGCTTTTATGGCTCAGAGGTCACTTATCGAATCGATCGAGACAAAGACACGGTGACAGTGTCATTTTCCGTGAACCCAGGCCCACTGTATCTTTTGAATGAAACGAAGCTGAACATCTCCCAGGTCCCTTCATCCATTTTTGAACTGTTAAGTCAAACGGCTCGATCTTCCCTGCCCGCGGGTTCGCCGGCTCTCGCAAGCCGAATCCAGGACACGGACCAAAAGATTCTGACCGTTCTTGCCGAAAACGGTTATCCCCTGGCTCGCATTGGAGAGAGAAAAGTCATCGTTCGCCATGAGGAGCGAACCGTAGAGGTTCATTATGACATCGTTTCGGGACCCAAATGTTTTTTTGGTCCGGCCACCGTCACCGGATTGCAAACCGTGCGGGAAGACATCGTCCGTGCTCGACTCCCTTGGAAGGAAGGCGACGTTTTTGATTCACGGCTCATCACGAAAGCGCAGAACAACCTCATCCTTATGGATCTCTTTTCCGTGGTGCGTATCAACCATGCCTCCTCAGCGGATCCCCAGGGACGACTTCCCATGGAAATCACGGTCACGGAAAGAAAGCCTCGCACATTCAAAGGAGGGCTTTTTTACACCACGGACGTCGGTCCAGAACTGGACGTTTCGTGGGAAAGTAGGAACCTTTTTAAGGGTAAGGCAAAGGTAGGTGCTGAAACCCAGTTGTCGTCCCAAAAGAAGGTTTTGGACGGCATGGGATTATGGCGGGATTTTCTGCGCCCGGACCAATTTTTGCAATTCGAGGGCCGAGTGGCTGAAGAAGATTGGGATGCGTACTGGAGCCGCAGCCTTGGGACCTCCATTTCCCTGGCGCGGGACATCACACCCACGATCAGAGCGGGTGCGGGAGCAGGCTTTCGGCTCTCCAGCGTGGAACAGATTTCCCATCGGGAAACTTACGGCCTTTTCTTTCTCCCCGCCTTCGTGCGCCTGGATACCACCAACAACCCTCTGGATCCCACTGGAGGATTTCGCTGCCAGATCCAGACCTCCCCCTATTGGGACGTAACGGACGTCTCCCTGTTTTTTTGGAAGACATCGACAACCGTCAGCACTTACTATGACTGGGCGGGCGACGGTCGGCTTGTGCTGGCTTCCATCTTTTCCGGAGGGACCATAATCGGGGCCGCTCAGAAGAGCGTCCCTCCGGATGTGCGTTTTTACGTGGGAGGCGGTGGCAGTGTGCGAGGCTATCCTTATCAAAGTTTGGGGCCTCGAGATGGAAATGACCCCTTGGGTGGTCGGTCCTTTCTTGTCTGGAACGGAGAAATGCGCTGGCGTTTTCGAGAAAGATACGGTTTTGCGGCCTTCTTGGACGGAGGCACGACTTACGAGAGCACCCTGCCGAACTTTGGAAGAAGTTTTCGATGGGGCACAGGGCTTGGCTTCCGGTATTATTCCCCTTTGGGGCCTTTTCGTATCGATGTGGCTTTCCCGCTGAACCGTCGCACAGGCATTGACGATGTCTTTCAAATCTATGTAAGTTTGGGACAAGCGTTTTAACGTTGAAGGCCCAAGGAGAAGAGCATGCGCCTGAAGAACTGGATGTTACTCACAGCCTTTGCCCTTGTTTTAGGGGAATCGACGGCATGGGCTGCGGAAAAATTAGTTTTCGGCATTGGTGTTCGATCCGCCTTCACCGCTATCGAAAAAAAGGAAACCTTTCATCTTCACGAGCTCATCGCCTACCACACTCTGCCATGGGATTGGCAGTGGAAAGGCGGCTGGGTGGTGGATACTTTCTGGGAAATCCATTTCGGACTTCTGAGCGCCGCCGATGAAGAATCTGTTCTGATTTCCACTGGTCCCATGGTAACGCTTCAAACCCCCTGGAAATGGTTGGCTTTCATGGCAGCCTTTCGCCCTGCGTTCCTGGAACAACACACCTTTGGTAAAGAAAACCTGGGCGGAGAAATCCAATTCACCGAAGAAATCGGTTTCAATGTAACCCTTACCAAGTACCTTTCCATCGGGTATCGCTTTCAGCATCTTTCCAACGCCAACCTCTACAAAAACAATCCAGGGTTGGACTTCCATGCCGTTGAACTAAGATGCCTTCTGCCATGATTTCCCATGAGATTCATGGGTATGTAACATGAGAGGCGTTCTTCGCATTGTAGCGATCGTCGTGGGTGCGTTGGTGCTCTTTGCGGCTGCCCTCTGGGGAGCCATGCAAAGCCCGGCGGTGAAGCGATGGCTTGCTCACAAACTTTCCAACAAACTTTCCGGGCCTCAGACCACGGTTCGTATAGGAACAATAACCGGCTGGATTCCTTTCGAGATGGGGATCAGCGAGGTGGAAATCGCCGACGGCCATGGTGCGTGGCTGAGAGCTCAGGACATGTACCTCAAATGGCGTCCCACGCAACTACTTCAAGGTCGAGTACATATCCAGTTTGTGAGCGTTCGAGAAGCCCGTGTGGCTCGTGGGCCTTTTTCGAATCGCTCTTCCCAGGACGTTCAAGAGCCTACCCCGTGGACCTTGCCTGTTCTTCCTTTACCTATTCTAGTGGATAAGCTTTTCCTGCATCAGGTGATTTTCGACACGCCGGTCTTAGGCATGTCTCTCGTGGCAGCCCTTGAAGGTTTCCTCACCTATGATCCTAAGGACGGGATTCAAAAAGTCTTTCTCAAGCTCGTGGCCAACCACGCTCAGCGGGAATCGTTTCTCATCGTGCAAGCGCTTCTGCAACCCAAGTCGCCTCGATTCCATGGATCTCTTATTTTTTCGGAACAAGAAAACGGTTGGGTCGCCACACGGTTGGCCTTAAAAAACTTCGGCCCTCTTCACCTCCAAACGCGGCTTCATGGGGACACCGTTGCAAATGTCATCGACACTTTATGGATTGAATCCTTAAACATTGAGTCTCGCCCTTTTCTTCTTTCAGCCTCGGGAGGCTATCAGCCAGGACCGGCCGTCCTCAAACCCACCTCGTATACCTTGGTAGCCAAAGATCTGGAGCCCTTCGGCGTTCTTGCGGGTTATCCCATTCGAGGTCAGGCCGAGGGGAAAGGTTTTGTGGAAGGCCCAGTACGACGTCTGCACGGGGAACTTAATCTGCGGCTGAAAAATCTTGAAAATCCCTCCTGGAGACTTTCCAACGGGGAAACACGATGGATTTGGACCTTTACCCGCGAAGCCTCCCACGAGTCTCCCCAGGTTTCGCTGAACGTGCATGGTAAAGCCGAGTCCGTGACAATTCAGGGGAGCTCTCTACCTTCCCTGCAGGATGTGACCGTGGAAACCTCGGTACGCCTCACCCATGACAAAAAAGTGGACATGGAAAAGATCCTGCTCAACCTACCCGATCTGGGAACGATGGAGCTGAGCGGGCGTGTCGATCTTCGACAACGGAGCGCCAACGGCCGAATTACCGTCGCTCTTCCCGATATTTCTTATTTGTCTCTCGCGACACCGAGGCCCGTGGAAGGCGATGGGCTCGGACAGTTGGACTTTTCCGGAACATGGGACAACATGACCGTCCTGACAAACCTGCAAGGCAGCCGTCTTGCCTACGGGGAGGCGTTCTGGACCGACTGGCATGTGCAGTTTTCCGTCATGGGCCTTCCTCAAAATCCAAAGGGAAAGATCACCTCGCGAGCTCTTTACGGCAAAGGTCCTTGGCGTTTGGATCTGGACTTTGCCAAAGAAGGCCCCAGACTGGATCTACCTCGAATATTCTTTCGGTGTTATGACGCTTCACTTAAGGGCTCGTTGCAAACCCACCTGGAAAGCTACCGGACATCAGGTTTGCTGGACCTCACCATCCCCAGGCTGGACATTTTTCAACCCTTGTTTCCTCAGGACCTTCGTGGAAGCATCAAGGGCACTCTTTCCCTCTCAGAGAAAGGTGATCACCAAGCCATGAATGGGAGCGTGACGGCACGGTCCCTGACTTTTGCCGATATTTTCATAGAAAACGCGAACCTTTCCGCCCAACTGACATCCCTCTTTCCGGCACCTCAAGGCACCATGACCTTGACCGTCAAAAAGCTTGAAAAACCTCCTCTCTCAATAACCCAGGCTCAGGCAAAGGCCGACGGGAATCTTGAAAGGGTGGCTTTCTCCACGCATCTTCAAGGAACCTTTCACGAACCCTTTTCACTAAAAACAACTGGAACGGCCCGCGTGCATTCCTCCACGAAGGAAATTCAACTTGATACCTTTTCGGCCCGCACAGGTCCTGTGGTCCTGCTGTTGGAAAGCCCTTCGAACCTTGTGGTAGATACACAAGGCTGGACTTTGTCTCCTACGGCTTTGCGAGTCGGAGAAGGACGCGTGGTCGCAGGAGCGCAATGGAACGGTGAAAAACATTCGGTGTCCTTGAAAATGGAAAACCTGCCATTGGAACTTATGGAGCCTTGGGGAGGTCCATCTTTGCAAGGACGTCTCAACGGCCAGGCTTTTCTACACGGGCCCCAAAACAACCCCCAAGCCACGATGACACTGCACATCGATTCTTTGCGCCGTCCCGGTTGGCCTGCTCAAGAATCCCTTGCCTTGAAGGCCTCAGCGTGGGCCGTTTCCCGGCAACTGCGTCTGGAAGCGGACATTTTCGGTTTAGGTTCCGAACCCAGCCGAGTGAATTTGACGCTGCCTATGCGATTTCAATTGAAGCCTATTGATCTGAGCCTTTTCAAGGACGAACCTTTATCGGGAACCCTTTCCCTTGCCGTAGCGCTGGAACGAATCGCAACCCTTCTCGAGCTGGAAGAACACAAAATCCAAGGGAACATGCAGGGTCGCTTGACCTTGGACGGCACCTTGAACCGCCCCCTTCTTGGCGGCGAAGTGTTACTCACCAAGGGGCGGTACGAACACGAAGATTTTGGACTTCATCTTCAAGATGTCACAGCCCTTTTGGAAGGCACGGGCAACGGTGTGAGATTGCGGGAATTGAAGGCTTTCGATGGAAAGAAAGGTTTTCTTCGAGGCCACGGTCAATGTCGGTTGGATCCCGGCGCTGGTTTTCCTTATCAGACACGTCTCATATTTGAAGATCTCTCCCCCTTGCATCGCGACGATATCTCTGGAAATCTCGACGGCTTTCTTTCCGTTCAAGGAAGCCTGCGAGAAACGGCATTGGAAGGGACAGTGAGGGTGCGCCCTTTGAGAATCGAACTTCCCAAACGGCTTCCAGCAAATGTGGTGGATTTGGATGTGATCGAAATCCCCCCTTCGCCAGCATTGAAGTCCTCATCGGCCCGAAAGAACTCGACCTCTTCAGCTCATGGCGTTTTCCTGAATCTTACCCTGGAGTTTCCTGGGATGACGACCGTGTCCGGTTGGGGTTTGGATTCGGAATGGAAAGGAGCCTTAAAAATCGTCGGTCCCTCCTCAGAGCCGCAACTCACCGGACAGTTGAACATCCTTCGAGGCCAACTGCTGTTTCTCGATAAACGCTTTCGGCTCACAGAGGGTCATGTCATTTTTGTCGGCGAAACACCTCCGGATCCTGTGATTCACGTTGTAGGAGAGACGGCCCTTCGTGACATGACCGCATCGGTACGGCTTTCAGGCCGAGCTTCCAGGCCTGAATTGGCTTTGGAATCCTCGCCCCAAAGGCCGCAGGAAGAAATTCTGGCTCAGATTCTCTTCGGTCGAAGCGCCACCACTTTGAGCCCTTTCCAGGCCATTCGTCTTGCCAGAACGCTTCAAGCCCTGAGCACCCGAGGTAACAGCCATTTCGACGTTCTGGGGAAAGCACGTGACCTCTTGGGGCTGGATCAGTTGGAACTTCTGGGAAGCGGCCTGGGAGAAAGCCTTGGAATCGGTCTACGGAAATACCTTGGGGAAAATGTTCGCGTGGACGTGGATCAACGCCTGGAAGAAGGTGACATCGCCGTGAGAGTGGAAGTGGAAATCACCCCAAACATCACCCTGGAAAGCCAAGCAGGAACTCAGTCCCGCAGCCGAGCGGGTGTTTTCTGGAAATACGACTACTAACAAGACACAGAAACTCTTCCGATCGCGAGCAAACTCATGTATAAAAATTCACGTGGACGGTTTTCCATCACATAATCTCATAACACAAAAAAAAGGAGTGCTTATGCGACGGTTGCTTTGTGTTTTCATGGTCCTGGGTCTCATGGTGTCTTTCGGCTGCGCCAAAAAAGAACCTCCGGATGCGGCCAAAGCTTATGTGCAGGAGCAGATCGCCAAGCACAAGGGATTTCAGATGGACACCTCCAAGCTGAAATACCAGGTGGTGGAGCAGAAGGCGGACACTGCAAAGGTTTCGGTGACGGGAACCATTGAAGTCAACATGGTGTTGCCTTTGGTCAAGAAGGGCAATGACTGGGTCGTCGAGGAAAAAGCCGAACCGGCTAAGCCCAAGGCAAGTGTTCCACCTCCTGCCGTGAAACAAACCCAGGCTCCGGCTCCTACCAAAGCCGCTCCTGCAGCCCATGCTCCGCAAGCCAAGCCCGAATCCAAGGCGGAGAAAGCCCATTAAAAGCTTTTCCCGAAGTACCTTTGCTGTCCAAAATTTGGGGGCGGACACATAGGTCCGCCCCTACATGTTTGCGCTTCAGAGCGAATGCCGTGGTTACACTGCGCCGGATTTTTCTCGATGAGCGAACACCTGCCATGCCGATTTTTTATGGGGGCCGACAACATAGGTCCGCCCCTACATGTTTGCGCTTCAGAGCGAATGCCGTTGATGCGATTCAACGAATTTTTCACCGGCTGGGCACGGTGGAGAGATTTAGAGCGATTCTTGCTCCAAGGAGAAGCGTCACTCTTTGAGGTTTGCTCGACGCCTTGCGCGCTCTTCGCGCATTTTTTGACGTGCCCGATCCAGTTGTCCTTTAACCCGAACCCGATAGCGTGTCACGGCCCACAGCGCCAACCAATAGCCGGCACATGCCAAAGGCGCTCCCAAAACCATGCCCCCCACAATTAAAGAAGCCATCACATGCGGTGTCTTTTGCAAAATGAGTCCCACGCGACTGAGGACGGCCTCCGCATGCGCTGTCGCTTCCGGCAAGAACCAGTGGATCATCCGTGAGCCCACCCAGTAGTTCACAGAATAGATAAAAGGTGCCGTGATCGGATTGGTGATCCAAACACCTGCGACAGCGCTCCATTTGTTCCAACCCAGCAACGCGGCACAAAAGGCCGCTACAGGCATCTGAAATCCCATGGTGGGAGACATGCCGATGAAAATCCCCAGAGCAAACCCCAGAGCGATTTCCTTTGGGTTTCCTCTCATTCGCACAAGCCGATCATAAAATCGACGCAGTTTCTCCATGACCTCACAGATTGAAAAAAGTCTTATTTCCTAGACGAGCCGCTCTCGCAAAAAGCTACCGTCTGCCCATTCGATGTAGAGCTTGCATGCGGGCTGTCGGTTGAAAGCTTTGCATTTTGGGATCCCGACACAGGAGTACTTTTCAGATGCACGTCCAATTGCGGAAAAGCGATCTCAATGCCTCTTTCTTGAAACAGCCTGTTGATTTCGAAACGGATGTCGGTTTCGACCTGCAGGCACACGGGAACGGTGGTCCACACTCGCAGTCGAAAAATGAGGGCGCTATCGCCGAAATCCACAAAAAGCACGCTGGGTTCCGGCTGCTTATAGACAAGAGGATGGTTTTGGGCCACTTCCAAAAGGGTCTGCCGCACCAGTTCCACATTAGACCCGTAAGCCACACCCACATTGACATTGCGCCGAACCCTTAAGTCTTTAAAACTCCAATTAATCACACGTCCACTAATAAATTCCGAATTGGGGATAATCATGGTCGCATTATCCACAGTTTGAATAATGGTGGAGCGCACGTTGATTTTGCGCACTTCCCCCCATGTGCCGTCGATTTCGATGGAATCCCCCACTTGGATCGGCCTTTCAAAAAGCAGAATCAAACCGCTGACGAAGTTATTGAAAATATTTTGAAGCCCAAAGCCCAACCCTACACCCAGGGCTCCGAAAGCCACAGTAAGGGAAGTGCCGGAAAAGCCAAGGGCGTTGAGGGCGGCAAGGATGCCGATAAACCATAGGACATAGCCTGAGATGGACACAATGGATTCCTGGAGACCTAGTTCGAGGCCACTGTGGCGGAAAATGCGGTGTTTGATGAGACGCCTGAGCCCTCGGGTTCCCAAGTGCGTTAAGGCGAGAATCACGCTGGCATGAATAAGTCCCAGAAGTCGAAAATTCAAATTCCCCAAAGGAAGTGGCGTGTTGAGAAGGTTAAAGAAGGCTACGATAAGAGCTTGTCTCGCGCCCCAGGCCACCATGAGGCCGACGGATCCCGCAAAAAGCCAGAGGACCCAAAGGCTTTTGACCGTCAACCATCTCAGGGAGCTCTTGGTGTCCTCCTCCGTATCGGGTGCGAAGGCTGCAGCGGTTCCTATGGCCTGTTCCCATTCCATGAGGCTCTTGTAAAGGAGAAAGAGCCAGAGCCCCATGATCAGGCTACGTCCCCAGCCCACGTACCAAAAAGTGGCCAACAAAGCGTAACCGGCCAGTTCCAAGAGCACGCCTACCAGAGCGACGGCGTATCCCCATCCCATGAAGAGATGGAGGGTCCACAATTTGCCGGTCATCCAAAACGGGGGACCACCGGTGACAACTTCCCGTTTCAAACCCCTCCAAAACGTTGCATTCCAGGCCAAAAAGGCCATTTCGAGACCAAACCTATAGAGGAGCAACAGAGCGCTGGAACGCCCTAAGCTTTCTTGAAGGATGACATAGGCAATAAGCAGCCAGCGTCCAAAGGTCACCAACACGCGAAGCCTTCGTAAGACAAAAGCAAACCGACCGGGTCGAAAAACTTCCTTAACGTCTTGAATAAAATGAATACCCCAAGAACTCAGCAACAAGAGGAACAGAATCTGGCAAAGGGTTCTCAGAAAAATAGACGTATCGTAAAGATTCCGTGCCGAGGTGTAGGCGAAGACAAAAAAGGTAGCCCCAAGAAGAGGAAGAGAACGGTTGAAGAGCACCAGGGTCAGGAAGAACCAAGGCTTTTCCTGAGCATCCCGACGTGACAGCAAAGCACCGCACACGCTTCGAAGCCGGAGGCAAAGCCACTGCACCACACCCAAAACCAGAAGCGAGGTGATCAGAAGCAGTCCTCCGACCTTCCAGAGCCCTTGCGCTTGTTCCACCCAAAAGGTCGGTTGAAGTGCCAGGGTAAGCAAGGCCGCCACCGTGTCCAGGTCTCGTCGAAATTCGGAAAGTCCCACGCCCAGAAGAGGGGTTCGTGTTCGACGAAACAGGTCTTCCCGCTTTCTTTCGGCGATACGCTTGTTCAATCGATCCAGAAGCGCGCTGCCTTCATCCCTGAGAGCACTCCAATCGTCCACGAGCTTTTGATATATTTCTAGAGATTCCTTAAGGCGTTTTTCTTTCTGTTTGGAAAGTTCTTCGGCTTCCTTGAGCTGGGCCGTCAAGGTGCGGATGGTGGGAAGATCGTCCCGACGGGCCTTCAGGGTTTCCATTCGGCTCTGGTTGGCGGCTCTTTGTTCCGCCAGGGCACTCAATTGTGTAGCAATATTGGTCTGTTTGTTTTGATAATCTTTCACACGAGCCGCCGCATCATCCACCGTTTGCTTTAAAGGCCCTAAGGCCTTATCCAAATCCTCCAAGGAAGGGGAGGCAAGGGAGATGAGGTTTCCCACGGCGGAAAACTGCAAACGAGCGGCATTAAGTTCCTTTGACCAGGTAGCCAGAGACTGCTTGAGTCCGTCGATGTCTTGAATGAGTTTTTCCAGATCCAACTTTTCCGCCTGAATAGCCTTTTCCAAGGAAGACGAAAGTTCGGCATATTGGTCTTGAGGCTCAGAAGGTCCTCCTTCAGGGCTTTGAGCTCCAAACACGCATGGTGTTATCACGACTGCCAGCCACAGAATTCCAATTAAAAGCCATCCGCGTGCTTTGCAAAACATCGCCTCTCACACCTCAAGAGTCTGGAATTTGTGCATTGAAGCTTCAAAAGCGGCTTTGTCTGATGGGCTTAGCCGCGTGTTCGAGAACTCACAATAGCAAGGTCTTTCATGCTATTTCAATGAAGGGGCGAGTTGGCGCTCGCCCCTGCAACCCTGAAACTGTGTTTTTTCTTGGGGCGGGGACCTTCGGCCCGTCATTTGTGCGGCCGGGACGCCTGCGGTCCCAGGCAAAAATTCAATTTTGGTCAAGCTCCCATGTAAGCAGCCCGGAACGCTCAAAAGCGAACCGCGGGTTTACGTTCCTAGAAAAACCAGCGTGTTTTCGCAATGGGTGTGCCCTTCGAGGGCCGTCACCCATGATGCGCCTGCTTTCGCACCCTGAGGTTCAGGACCTCAACAAATACTGAAAAGCCCATAGCGAAATAGATATAGCCTCTTTCGATATGTTTGCCGCACCCCTCGGCCACCAGCATGACGCCGATAAGGAGGAGGAAACTGAGAGCCAGCATCTTCAAGGTGGGGTGTCGATCAATGAAAGCGCTGACGAATCCGGCGAAAAGGATCATCGCGGCCACGGCAAGAATGATCGCCAGGATCATGATGGCCACATGGCGGGCCATGCCGACGGCGGTGATGATAGAATCCAGGGAAAAAACGATGTCCAGCAAAAGGATTTGAATCAGGACTGAACCGAAATCGGCATGAGTTCGGGTCGTCTTAGTGTGAGGCTTGGACGGCGCTTCCAGTTTATTGTGGATTTCGTGGGTCGCCTTGCCGATGAGAAAGAGGCCGCCTCCCAAAAGGATAAGGTCTCGACCCGATACGGGATGGGAAAACACTTCAAAGACAGGTTTCGTCAGCCGCATGATGACCGTGATGGCCAGAAGCAAGGCAATGCGCAAAAACATGGCCAGAAAAAGGCCGAGTCGACGTGCCTTTTCTTGACTTTCTATTGGCAGCCGTCCCGTGATGATAGCGATGAAGACGATGTTATCGATCCCCAATACCAGTTCCATGGCCGTCAGAGTGATCAGCGCCGCGGCATTTTCCAATGTCACCAAGTTTTCCAACATGTTAGATTCTCTCGAAACCTCCCTTTACGTTTCCTTTCGTTCTCGACCATACGGTCAATAAGTTTTAAGCCGACCGTGTCTTTTACCAAGAACTTCCAGAGTATCGTTAATGATCACAAAAGCGTTGGGATCCATGCGAAAAACCGCTTCCTTAAGCTTAGGCAGTTCCGTGAGGGTAATGATCGTAAGAATCACCTCTCGATCCTCTCCGGAATAGCCTCCCATGCCCTTGAGAAAAGTGACTCCCCGCCCAATACTGTTCAAAATGAAGTCGGCAACCTTCTGCACCTGGGAGGTAATGATCAAAACCATCTTTCGACGATTAAACCCCACCAGGACAGCATCGACCACACGACTGCTCGCATAGACGTAGACCACGGACAATAGAGCTTTTTCCAGCCCGAAAAAGAAACCTCCCACCCCGAGGATCATGACGTTTGCAGCCATGTAGGTCACTCCCACACGAATGCCCCAGCGTGTGTTCAAATAAATGGCCAAAATGTCCAAGCCTCCGGCGGATCCCAAAGATCGTAACATGATGCCTCCTCCCAGACCGCACCACACGCCTGCCAGCACGGCCGCAAGAAGAGGATCGGAAAGGGGCACCGCGGGAACTTTGATCCAAGAAGCCGCCAGGGAAAAAAACACCATGCCGAATAGGGTGTATCCCATAAAACGTCGGCTGATGGAGAACCATCCCAGGACCATAAGCGGAATGTTGCCCAGCAGGTAAAAATGCCCCACATCCACGGAGGGATAAAGGTAATGCAGAATGACGGCGACACCGACAACCCCGCCACTGAGCAATTTTTGGGGAACGAGCACGGCGTTGACACCGAGCACGAAAATCAAGCTTCCCGTCACAATCAGACCCAGGTTGATGGCAAGAGACTTCCAATCCGGAGCCGACCATCGAGAAAGAGTGAGCCTTTTTTTGATCACGTGGCACTCCATGCACGGCACGGCGATTGTCCCCGATGTCGCTTAAACCCCAAGGAAGAGCATTCTGTTTGTGAAAGCCATAAACCTTGGATTCCAGCATGAAAGGAGGGGGCACGGCGCACCGTACCCCCTCTTCCAGATCATGAGCCCTGCACGCTCCCCATGGAAAACCCATTTGACAATTTTTCCATAGGACTCGAGTTCAGGAGAGCTCCTTGGCATAAATGATCTTGTGATCCTCTGGACCGTAAAAATCAGGATGCAAAGCCACAAAGGCATATCCGGCCCGAACATAAAACCGTCGGGTCGGTTCATAGGTGTCCCGGGATGAAGTTTCCACATACACGCGTTGCCCCCCGGCTCTTCCAATCGCCGATTCGGTCTCTTGAAGAAGCTTTCGTCCGATCCCTTGTCCCTGAAACGCCGGATCCACCACAATCCAGTAGAGCTCATATCGACCGGCGGTTCCCAAAATAGGTCCATAACAGGTGTAACCCACCACACGCCCTGCATATTCAGAAAGGACAAAGAAATAGCCGGACTCCGCGCCTGTTCCGAGGCTTTGACGGGCCAGGTCCCGAGCTACAGAAAGTTCTTCTTCGTTAAAGAAACCTGTTTGCGCCGTGATCCGATCCAGCGTCTCCAAGTCTGACGGCACAAGGTAATTTCTGAAGCTTAGATCGGCTTCGTCAACCTCTGTCCGTGACGAAAAAAACACAGGTCTAGAATCGTGTCCGGGAACGATTGTGACCCTAGGAGCCCGGTCGTCCCACGCGCACAAATGGCGGGCCAGAGGCCCGCGCTTCCGGGAAAGGTATCGCCTTTTCTTGTCTTCGGGCAGACTCCTAGGAAATCGCCGAGCTTTGAACGCATCATCGATGAGCCGCTGCACCACGTCGTCCACATTCAGACCCGCTTGATCTGCCGCCGCCATGAATCCAGCATCAGGTGCAAGACAAGGATTCGCGTTGATTTCCAAAATCCAGGGGCGCCCTTGCCAATCCACTCGAAAATCGATTCTTGCATAGCCTCGAAGCCCGAAAATGTTCCAACATCGTTGAGCCAGTCCGCACAGGCGATCGAGAAGCGGGGCGTCTTCTTCAGAAAAGGAAAAGGAGCGCATCGTGTTCCTTTCGGCAAAGGAGCCTGCAACCCACTTGGCTTCATAGTCCACGATGCGATGTTTTTGCGAGCTGAAACCCACAAAACACATTTCGGCCGGCGGAAGCACCTGAACTCCATCAGGGCTTGAGAGCAGCGAGAGATTGAATTCTCGACCGTCAATGAAATGTTCCACGAAAAATCCGTCCGGGCCGAACCGGTGTCGGGCTCGCGTCATGGCCCGGTCCAAGGTTTTCAGGTCATGAAGGGACACGACAGCTTCCTGATCGATCCCTACCGAGGCATCTTCCCATAGGGGCTTTACAATGGCAAAGCTTTCGGTTCCAAGGCTTCGCATCCAATCTTGAAGGCTACCGAGAAGCTTGTCCCAGAGCGCATTTTCCCATGGAAGCTGGGACGTTTCGCCGCCCCAAAGGTCGGGCGGAAAGCCTGCGCTCCCAGAAAAACACCCGGTTTCAGTTTTGTAGGGGTGAGGCGCCGCCTCGGCGCTACCGGGAACTGGCATGAGATGCTTGGCCTTGCGAGTTTTCGAAGAGGCCTCCAGACTCGTGTTGCTTGAACCCGGCGTTGAAACGAAAGGCACGGCCTTTCCAAGGTCACCCTGATCACAATCATTCCCAAGACCGAGAGCCTTGTTCGGCTCAAACCATGCCGGTGTGGGAAGCCCGTACGCCGTCAACCAATATTTGGTGAGCACTTTATGAGACGTCACAAAAACGGCCTCTGTGGAACACCCCGTATAAGGAAAGCCTTCCACATCCAGCAGCCCGGGCGCCACATGAATCAAGCGCCCGGTCCCTTCAACCGTTTCCACTAGGTTGAAAACCAGGTCCGGGCGGAGATCTCGAAGCGCCCAACGTCCGGCTTCAAGATGTGAGGAGAAGGGAAGAAAAATCACATCGTGTCCTAAACGTGTGAGCGCTTCTCCCAAGAAACCGGCTTGGACCAACACATCCTCTTCATCAGGCAGCGCCTTTGAGGGTACGGCAGAATGTAGAATCACAACCCGCATGAGAGCCGCCCCTCGTGGATTGACCTTGAATCAAGGGCCTCTCTGTGAAGAGATTTTTCCGGAGCTTTGCCGCCTCTAACCATTCTTTGTATGGCTTCATTCAAAACGGCACCGATAAGATCCCGATACGGAATACCAAGAAGCGTGCACAAAATGGGCAAATCCGAATGCTCAGGATGCAACCCTGCCAGGGGATTTGCTTCGAGAAAATGGGGGCGTCCTCGACCATCAGAACGAAGGTCGATACGACCGGCGTCTCGACATCCAAGCACTTTCCAGGACTCCACGGCCACACGGGCCGCCTGCCGTGCTTCTTCGTCATCCGCCAGACGGTACAGCACACGTTCCTCGCACCATTCCTTGTTGGCGTAGGAATAGACTTCGGCATCCGCATTCTCTCGAAGAACCACTTCCATGACGCCGAGGGCTCGAGTCGATTTTCCCGAACCCAAAAGACCCACGGTAAATTCACGACCGGGTAAAAATGTTTCCACCAGCACGGGCTGGTCATACGTTTCCAAGAGAAACACGCACACTCTCTCCAATTGCTCCAAAGACTGAATTTTCGATGCCGTCGTTATGCCTTTACCCGTCCCTTCGCGAACGGGTTTGGCAAAAAGAGGCATAGGAAGATCCACGCGCCCGACATCTTCAAGATCGCCGACCACAACGAAAGGCGCCGTAGGAAGCCCGGCATCCCGCACCAGGCGTTTCGCCACCGACTTGTCCAACGTGACACACAAACTCAACGGATCGGAAAACGTGTAAGGTATTCCATAGGCATCCAAAAGGGCGGGAACTTGAGCTTCTCGGCCTGATCCCAGAAGTCCTTCGGCGATATTGAACACGAGATCCCAGCGGTCTCCAGAGACCAGGCGCTGCATTAAATCCTTAAGACGTCCGATGCGATCGGTTTCATGACCCAAGGCACGAATGACGGTTTCCAAGGCTTCGATGGTATCCGGGCGGTCAAATTCAGCCGTTTCTTCCTCCGAAAACCCTTCCGCAAGATAGACGTCCCGAAGGTCGTACGTCAGCCCGATCTTCATTGGTTTTGCCTCTTCAAAACACTTCATGGACCACCCGGCATGATCCGGAGGGAACCTCGAAAGCCTTGGGGTACCGAAACAGGCGATGTTCATAGTTACGAAGGATCAGATCGTTGCCGTCCACTCCCTGCACATAGTCGGGAAGAAGAGGAATCTTGCCACCGCCTCCTGGAGCATCCACCACGTAGGACGGCACTGCATACCCAGAGGTATGTCCTCGAAGACCGTCCATGATGTGGAGCCCTCGAGCGATGCTGGTTCGAAAGTGGGCCGATCCGCAAATGGGATCGCATTGGTACAGGTAGTAAGGGCGTACTCGAAGACGCATGAGGCCTTGAAAAAGAGCCTTTAAGGTAGCCACGTCGTCGTTGATGCCTTTCAGAAGCACCGTCTGGCTGCCTAGGGGAATGCCGACATCCGCCAGCCGTGCGCAAGCTTCCGTCGTTTCCGGTGTCAATTCCTCCGGATGCGTGAAATGCAAGCTCATCCACAATGGGTGATATCGACGCAGAAGCCGGACCAGATCCCGCGTGATCCGTTGAGGCAAAACAGCCGGGACTTTGGTCCCTATCCGTATGATTTCCACATGCCGAATGGCCCGAAGCCGATCCAGAAGCCAGCCCAAGGCTTCATCGGCCAGGGTGAGGGGATCGCCGCCGGATAGAAGCACATCGCGAACGGTGGGCGTCGCTTGAATATAGGCCAGAGCCTTTTCCCAAACACGACGACTGGCATGCCCTCCAGTGCCATGACGTCCCACAAGCCGGGATCGCGTGCAATAGCGGCAATAGGTCGAACAAAAGCCTGTCACCAAAAAAAGCACTCGGTCCGGATAGCGATGGACCAGTCCGGGCACCGGTGCGTTCCGGTCTTCTCCTAAGGGATCCACGGATTCTTCAGGACTGCGAAGCCATTCTTCAGGAAGAGGCACCACGGAACGACGCAACGGATGCTCGGCATTCCTTGGGTCCAAAAGGCTTGCATAATACGGTGTGATTGCTACGGGAAAACGGGCGGAAGGGTTTTGCAAAGCGCTTTGTTCCGCGGCACTGAGATGGACGATTCGGCTCAGCCCGTTCAATGAACGAAATCGATGCTGCACCTGCCAATGCCAGTCATTCCACAAAGCAGGACTCACATTGGGAAAATACTTCTTTTTGAATTCGCAGGCTTGTTCGCTCAGGGGCATGGAGGCGGATCGGCGGGAGGAGAGTCGAGGGATCCGCCGATAGGAAGGTGAGGCATCGGTTGGGTCTGCGCCCGGAGGTTCGCTTGGAGGCTCCTCCGCCTCGGACGACTCTTCAAAAACAGCTGAAGACTCCTGCCGCCATTGTCGATCGGTTATTTCCATGTAGGCACCCTTTCTTGTTCTTCCAAAGTGATCTGAAACTCTTGCCGTGCACTGCGTCGCAGGCACCATTTACACGAAAAACGTAGAAAGAAAAAATTTTTTTTGGGATCAGGGGTGAGCTTCAGCCCAGTTTTTTCCCCAACCCATGTCCACCACCAGAGGGACACGCAGCGAAAGCACCCCTTCCATGCGATCCTTGACCATCTTCTGAATCCAGTCCAATTCCTCCTCAGCCACTTCAAAAACCAGTTCATCGTGTACCTGTAGCAGCATGGCACTTCGGCAACGACGAGCTTGCATCTCTCCATGGATGTCGATCATGGCCTTTTTGATCACATCCGCCGCAGATCCCTGAATGGTGGTATTGACGGCCAATCTTTCCCCTTGCTGGCGTACCGTCCGATTGCGGCTCTTAAGTTCTGGAATGAAACGACGCCGCCCAAGAAGGGTTTCCGCGTACCCTCTCTTGTCCGCTTCCGCGATCACCTGTTCAATCCAGCGCTTGACCCCTTGGTACCTTTCGAAATAACGATCGATAGCGGCTTTGGCACTGGTTTGACTGATCTTGAGCTGTTTGGCCAAACCATAAGGGCCCATGCCGTATATAATGCCGAAATTGATGGTCTTGGCGTGGCGACGCATCTCCGGGGTCACCTCCTGCGGAGTCACCCCGAACATTTCCGCAGCCGTCCTGCGATGAATGTCGTCTCCAGCTTCAAAGGCGGCCAAAAGCCGTTCATCCCCGCTGTAATGGGCAAAGATGCGGAGTTCAATCTGAGAATAATCCGCCGCCAAAAGCACATGGCCTGGATCGGCCACAAAGGCTTCACGAATACGGCGCCCTTCTTCAGTGCGCACCGGAATGTTTTGCAGATTGGGCTCCGAACTGCTCAGACGTCCCGTGGCCGTGACTGTTTGGTTGTAGCTTGTGTGAATGCGTCCTGTTCGGGGATGCACCATGGAAGGTAAAGCATCCACGTAAGTGTTTTTCAACTTGGCCAGGCTACGGTAAGCTACGATGTGTTCGGCGATGGGATGATGCGCCGCCAACTCTTCTAGAACACTCATGTCCGTGGAAGGTCCCGTTTTGGTTTTCTTGATCACAGGAAGTTGCAGCTTGCCAAAGAGAATATCCCGAAGCTGCACGGGCGATTGAATGTTGAAAGGGCCTCCAGCAATCTCGTAAATGGCTTGCTCTTCCTTAAGCATGCCCTCTTCAAAGCTTCTGGACAAGACCTTGAGCTTCTCCGTATCCACCCGCACTCCGCGCAGCTCCATGCGCGCCAAGACTTCGATGAGCGGCCGTTCCAAGGAGTCCATAAGGTTCAAAAGGCCGGCATCGTCCAGTTTCTTTCGCAAAATGGGAACAAGCCTCAAGGTGGTTTCGGCATCACTGCATGCATAAGCGGCCGCTTTTTCAATGGGGACTCGACTAAAAGGGATTTCCTTGGCACCGAATCCGGCCACGTCTGCATACGCCGCTTTGGGTTCTCCGAGATGTTCCGCCACAATGCGTTCCAGCCGATGAGACGGGTTACCCGGATCCAGAAGGTAACTGGCCACCATGGTATCGAAATCAATGCCGCGAAGTTCAATCCCATGCCGTTTCAGAACCACCCATTCGTACTTGATATTTTGCCCCACTTTTTTTGGTGTTTCCGCTTCCAGGATGGGCCGAAGCCTGTCTAGAACGACGGAAAGAGGAAGCTGAGGGCCCTGATTCTCCATTTCATGGCCAATGGGAACATAGGCCGCTTCCTGGTCGCGCCAGCTCAAGGCTACCCCCACAATGTCGGCCTGCATGGCATCCTGGGACGTGGTTTCCAAGTCAATGGAAAGGACGTTTTCCCGCTGAATTTCTTTCAGGGTTTCTTCAAAGGCTGCTTCATCCCTAAGGATTCGATCCTGCCGCAATCCGCTTGCTTCCGTAGGCAAAGCCGGGGTCTGTACCGAAAGATCCTTGGTAAGATCAGTTAAAAAGCGACGTAAACCCAGCTTTTCGTACAATTCCTGAAGAGCATGGACGTTGGCAGGGCGCCTTCGGTACCGTGCCACAGGTGTCTCCAGGGGAGCGTCGTCCCGCAAGCGAACCAACTCCCTGGAAAGCAAAGCCGCTTCTTTGGCCTCTTCCACTTTTTTTCGCAGACTTGCCTTTGGAATTTCATCAACCCTTCGCAACACTTCGTCCAGGCTTCCAAAAAGGCGAATCAGGTCTTCAGCTGTTTTTTTTCCCACGCCGGGGACACCGGGAATGTTGTCCGTACTGTCCCCCATGAGCGCCAAGAGATCCTGGACTTGGTTCGGAAGCACACCGAGTTTCTGCCGCACGGCTTCTGCCGTATACAGTTCGTCTTTTTGAGGATCCCATTGAAGGACCAGAGGTTCATTCACCAACTGATGAAGGTCCTTGTCTCCGGAGACAATCACCACAGGGCAGCCTTCCCGTAGGGCGTGACGGACCAAGGTGGCCATGACATCGTCGGCTTCGTACCCTGGAATCTCCAGGGACGGTATCCCCAAAAGCTCCACCATCTTCTTGATGATAGGCACTTGAACCACCAAATCTTCCGGCATGCGATCCCGCGTGGCCTTGTATTCCGGATATATGTCATGGCGAAAAGTGGGACCCGGTGGGTCATAAACCACGCATATGAGCTCGGGCTGTTTTTCCTTGAGGACTTTGTGAAGCATTTGATGGAAACCAAAAACCGCTTGCGTCGGTGTGCCGTCGGGAGCCGTCAGGCGTCGGCCCATGCCGTAAAAGGCTCGATACATGTACGAACTGGCATCGATAAGGAAAAGGGGCGACTTTTTTTCCGTCATCTTAGGCGGCTCCTCATTCCATGCCGCGGCTGGAATCCGGTCGTTGTTTCAGAGGCGGCGGCAGATATTCCAGGTTGACATGGCTCATGGCATGAAAAATGTTCCCTCGAATCTTTCGATTGGACCGATACAGGCCGAAAAGGAACTCTCGAATCTGGGTGCGGGCGTTTCGTCCCACCGAAGGGCATGGATTCTCCACGGTGGGCAATCCCAGACGTCGCACCATGCGGTCCACCTTTTGGCTGTCCACCAGGGCCAAAGGCCGTATGACCGTCAAAGAACCCCCGAAAAAGCTTTGGCGCGGCACAATACTGGCCGTCTGGGCTCCGTAAAGAATGTTGATGAAAAACGTCTCGATAAAATCGTCTTGATTGTGCGCCAAAGCCACTTTGGAACATCCCAGAGCTTTCGCTTCACGAAATATAGCCGCACGTCGTCTTCGGGCACAGAGGAAACAAGGGTTTTCTCGATTCTCGGAGCTGTGCGCCTGCAAACCGTAATCGGTACGAAGAATCCGGTATTCGAATCCTTCCGAACGAAAAAAGTCTTCCAATGGTTCGGCCGTGCCGGGCTTAAACCCCAAATCCACGTGAACGGCCACGAGATCATAATGGATGGGCACGCGTCGAAGCCTTTCTCGAAGCAGCCACAAGAGCAGCACGCTGTCCTTGCCTCCCGAGACGGCGACCGCGATTCGATCTTTGGGGTCGATCAGACCGTAGTGGTGGACGGCTTTGCCCACCAACTTTCGCACTTCCTGATCAATGTAAGCCACACCTATGCCGCCTGATCCGCCGCTTGGCCCTGAATGTTAAGATAAGACGTCGCGCTCTTGATCCCTCCCAGGGTCAGATCTTCCATCTGAAAGATCTGGCCGATACGAGCGATCGTGGAACTGTTCCAGACCCAATGGTCTCGAGGAATGGGATTCAACCAGACACTTACAGGAAAAGCTTCTCTAAGTTCCCTTAGCCACACATAACCCGGTTTACGAATAGCGGTCGTCGGATCAATAGACCCGTAGGAAGCCATCAGTTCCGCCGGCGCCATGTTGGCGTCGCCGATGATGATCAGGCGCGTTTTCTTACCCGCCGAAAGAAGCTTGTCCCATGTTACGGGTTGACGTCGCTGGGGATCCGCGTACACGGTACCGTAGATACAGTTATGAAAGTAAAAGAAGCGCACATCTCGAAAACAATCGCGAATTTGACTAAACACGGTCTTGACCAGATCCATGTAAGGGAGCATGGAATAACCGCCGTTGTCTACAAGGACAATAAGTTCCACGCGGTTCCTCAGTTCCCTTTGAAACACCAATTCGATCTCACCACCATTTTTGGCCGTCCGCTCAATGGTGCTGTCCACATCCAGCTCCGTCTCAGGACCTACAGGACGAAGACTTTTCAAGGTGGAAAGCACTTGCCTCAGGTTCTCACTTCGAAGCGGCGTCTCATCACTGTAATGAATATAACGACGGGCTCCAATGACCTTTTGCGCCGTCCCATGCACACTTTCTCCATAGACACGCAACCCTCCTCCGTGACGGCCGCTATGCCCGAAAGGGGATCGCCCTCCCGTGCCCACCCAGGTGTTTCCACCATGGTGTTGGCCGTCTTGAGCCATCACAGTGCGCCAGAACCGCTCCAAAAGCTCTTCGTTGTCAAACTGGCGCAGGGCTTCCGGAGGAAGCCGGCCACTTTCCACTTCGCGCCGCAACCATTCCTCAAACGGCTTTCCCTTCAGAAGGTTTTCCCAATCCTCTGGCAAAACCGAGGGATCTCCCAAGAAGGTTTGACGAAAAACCTGTTCAAAAGCATCGTAGTGTTCCACTTTCTTCACAAACACCAGGCGTGCGAAAAGAAAGAGGCGATCCAGGTCTCGAGCGATTCCGGCACGCAAGCCACGGTAGAATTCCAGAATGTAATGGACACTGACTGGGATTCCCGCGCGCCTAAGCCCATAAATGAAATCCACCATGCCTTTTCCTTTCCGGCTTTACGGCGCCCATGAGTCTTGTTGTCCGAAAGCATGGGATCTTCCCAGGGACCTTTTAAAAACGAAGGGTTTTACGAAGACCTTTGAATTTCAAAATGTCCTGGGTTCTCTTGAGCAGCGTGCCGATATGAGCCACGTCTTTCCCGGCCCCGGGACCTCGAACGCCGCTCGCTCTCATGGCTCCGATCCAGTCCAAGAGTTCGGCCGTAGCGGGAGGTTTCTCAAATCCCTCTTCGCGAAGACGATAAAAGGTTTCCAACGATGCATGTAAAAAGGCATCGGGAATGTCCGGGTAATGCAGTCGCACGATTTTGACCATTTCCTCGGGTCCTGGAAAAGGAATGTAATGGCAAAAACAACGGCGCAGAAAAGGATCCGAAAGTTCGCGCTTGGCATTGCTTGTAATGATGATGATCGGACGCTGCCTGGCTCGAATCTTATGGTTGATTTCGCGAATGATAAAGGCGCCGTCTTCCAACACATCCAAGAGATTGTCCTGAGTGTCGGAATCCGTCTTGTCGATTTCATCCAGAAGGAGCACACGACGGTCTTCGCAGGTAAAAGCTCTGCCGATGGGACCGAAACGAATATAGTCCCAGATATTGTTCACGTCGCGGCCTGTGTTCCCTGTGCCGAAACGGGAATCGTTCAGGCGCAGCACCGTGTCATAAACGTAACACAGCTCTTCCCCCTTGAAGGTGGACTTGCACCGGGCTTCCTCCATGTGCAGCTGAAGGGCTCGAGCGATTTCAAAGGCGAGCTGGGTCTTTCCTGTACCCGCTTCTCCGCTCAGCAACAACGGCTTTTCCATGGCTATGGCAATATTGACAATCTCTCGAAGTTCCGGGTTCAGATAGTAGCGCTCGGTGCCTTCGAAGCGAAGGGAAATGGACTGAGAAGCCTTTTGCACGATGAACCTCCTTGTGTCAGGGACCGCCTTTTAGAATCCCCGTCTTGTAACCCTCGCCGACGTGGGCATCATAGAGTATTTTGGAAGACTCTTGAAGCCTCCATACGTGGAAAAGAAGAACCAAAGCATAGCCTTTGCAAACAGGTCTTCCGGAAAATGATCGGGTGGGCTTTGCCGTTACCCATGCCAGGAAAAGGAAACGGGATTGTTTGGCCGGATTTGGCATTCCAACGGCAAAGCATACGCCTGGCTTCGTGCTCTTCAAAACAAGAACTTGGTCCCCCGAAAGCCTTTCGAAGCCGACCTTGGTGTGCTATAGGCTTTCCATGGGCTAAGGTGACAACAAGACGGGGCCAGAAGAATGGGGCGGCACAAGTGTCCACTAAACCCGGGCCGTTAAGAGCCTAACGGAGGCAAACCCTGCGGTGAGACGGGCTTTTGCACGATCTTTTAATGTATGGGCCGGAAGACCGGAACCGTCCTTTCGCATGAGCCTTTTTCTTGCCTGTGCTCTCACCTTTGGATTCTACACCGCTTCCTACATGCGTATTCCTGTAGTGCCCCTGTATGCCAAGAGTCTTGGAGCCGACACGGCCACCGTGGGCTGGATCAATTCCGTGTTTTTCCTCACCGCCGGATGCCTTTCCCTGCCTGTGGGACTTTTGGCGGATCGATGGGGAAGAAAACGGTTGGCCCTAGGGGGCATCTTCATCGTCAGTCTGACCTGTTTTGCCTTGGCTTGGGCAAGATCTTCGCCTCAGCTCATGGCCATCTATTTCTTGTTCGGGATCGGTCTTTCGGCCTACGGCCCTACCATGATGAGCTATGTTGCAGACGTTTCGCCGGTGACCCACCTGGGTCGCTCCTACGGGTGGTACACCACGTCGCTTTACGTGGGGATGAGCGTTGGGCCGGCCATTGGAGCTTGGATTGCGCAGCGGTTCAGTTTTCAGGATGTGTTCGTGGTTTCGGGTGTGCTGACCGTTGGATTGTTGATTGTGCTGGGTGTTTTCTTACCAACACCGCAAACGGGCGGCAAAACCGGAACCAACCCGCCTCTTGGGCAACTGGCCGTGACGGTTCTTCAGTCACGCCCTCTCTGGGGCTGCTGGCTGATCACTTTAGGGCTCTGCTTCGGCTTGGGAATGTTTGTCACCTTCATTCCTTTGCATGCTCGACAAAGTGCTATCCCCGTGGCTTCCATCGGGTTGATCTTTATGATCCAGGGTGTTTCCAACGCTGTGTTTCGCATTCCTTTTGGCCATTGGAGTGACCGGACGGGGGATCGCAGACGCTTGGTGGCCCTGGGATCCCTGGCAACAGCAGGGGCCATGGTCGGCTTTGGGGCCGCTCATCTTTTGTGGCAGTTTCTGATGTGGGCCGCCTTTCTAGGGGCGGGCTTAGCCCTGGCTTTCACTTCCATTGGAACGCTCATCGCGGCTGTGGCCGATCCCCGCTCTCGAGGACTGGCCATGGGTGGATATAACACGGCGATTTATATGGGCATTATGGCCGCCTCAGCCGCCATGGGAACGGTGATCACCCTCAAAGGCTACTTTTTTGCTTTTTCGAGCACAGCCGCGCTCACGGCACTTTGTCTTCTGCTCTTCGGCCTCCTCATGAAACCCTATCATCCATCATAGGGTCAGACCTTCCAAGCCACCTAACCCCACACCGCAAAGAATTCATACCCTCCGCTCCGCCTGAAATCCCTTCCTGTCAAGCCTCCATGACCAACAAAAAAAACCGTAACCAGACCCCATCATCCGACCTAATCTTTACATGGCCGGCCCCAAAACCTATTCAACCTCTTTACCGAACTCATGACCCTTATCAACGCCATGAGGTCAGAAGGCTCCGTACGAACGGACATGTCCACCCAAATACTCCCGCCGCGAAATCATCCCGGGCGCACACACCGGTACCCCACAACGATGCCTCCTTGTGGCAACGATTTCTCAGGCACGGGACCAAACCTTCGTCACACAAAATCCCCTACGCAGGGACGGAACGACGGGTCCACTTTGTTCACTTTCCTCGGCCACAAGCAAAGTTTTTCCCACACATCCTCAGCACAACATAAAAAAAAGGCTTCGGGAAATCTTACCCGAGCCCTTTATTGTCTCTGGTGGGCCGTCAGGGACTCGAACCCCGAACCTCCTGATTAAGAGTCAGCTGCTCTACCCATTGAGCTAACGGCCCACGTGCATTTCTGGTACGCCCGGCAGGATTCGAACCTGCGGCCTGCGGATTCGAAGTCCGACGCTCTATCCAGCTGAGCTACGGGCGCATGATCGTTGCCACGAACGGGGCTTTTTACTAGCCCAGGGGCACGAGAGTGTCAAGCAACTTTTTGCAAAATTCGAGGAGTAGGGGCGTGAGGATTTCCTGGATTTTTGCTAAAAAATACGCATAACGTCGAGTTGCTCAGATTGTGCCGTCATGCTGGGAGCATGTATGAAGACGCTTAATGGCTGTTGCGTTAAATCCCAATTCAAGATAGGGGCAAGGCGGCGTCTGCTCCTAAAAAAACTGATACGAAGCCATTCGCTGTGGACGGAGGCTTCATGCCGGCTCATTTTCCGGACGGGACCCCCGCGCTCCCAGAAAAAAATGGACATGGTGTTTTCAATGCATCTGGTGGCCGGCAAACTTCACCATTGACAAGGTCCGGCTTAGGCTCAATCTCTTTTTTAGCCTATGAGGAGGTTTCTTTCTCATGGATGTGACACTCACCATAGCCTTAGCCCAGGTGCAAGGGAGCAGCGATCCGTTCCAGAATCTGGAAAAGGCGCACCATCTTGCAGCAAGGGCTGCGCAATCCGGCACGAAGCTTTTGGTGTTTCCCGAGATGTTTATGGGGCTTCCTAAAGGAGATCAGACGCCCGTATCTTTGGCGCGGCACGGATATGCGAATTTCTTGAAACATTTAAGCAGCATCGCGATAGACTCCGGCCTCAATATTCTTGCCGGGATTTGGGAACCATCGCCGGATTCCCATAGGGCTTACAACACCGCCGTCCTTGTCGATACTCAAGGAAAATTGCTGGCCACATACCGAAAGCTACACCTTTTCGACGCCCTGAACGTTCGGGAATCCGACACCATGAAGCCTGGGGACGCTCCACCTTTTGTGGTTTCCGTCGAAGGATTTCGTGTGGGTGTGGCCATATGTTATGATCTTCGTTTTCCTGAAGTGTTTCGCTACCTTGCCGATCAAGGTGCCCAGCTTATTGTAGTGCCTGCAGGCTGGTACCAAGGTTCGGTTAAGGAAGAGCTTTGGCTCACTTTACTTCAAGCCCGCGCCGTCGAAAACACGGTTTACATTGCCGGGTGCAACCTGATCGGCCACGCCTTTTGTGGCCGAAGCACCGTTTTCGACCCCTTTGGAATCCCCATTGCGACAGCCATTGAAGGAGAAGATTGCATCATCGCCGTTGTTTCCTCGGCGCGTCTCAGAGCCGTTCGAGAAAAGCTCCCATGTCTCGAAAACCGTAGAAGGGACCTTTTCTAAGTCGCAGATTCCGGAATTTCCACATCATCGACCCACCGTTGGTGCTTTTGGTTGCGCCTCATGGGATGTCTTGTTTACACCCAGCCGGCAGACGCCTTCAAAACGAATCCCCTTGAAACAACCTCTCGAACACGTCCCTAAATGGACGGGATTCAAAACGCTTCGCGCAGGTGTCGGTTATAAAGTGTCTCCTTCGGAACCATGGGATTTCCATTTTAGGGGGACGGCAAGCATGGTAAGAAAAACAGTGAGCTCTCATGAGGGGAAAAGCTCAGAAGAAGTTCCTTGGGATGCGAAAAGTCAAGACAGGGGAGTCAACCCATGATGACGGACATGACCTACGCGGCTCACGGAGGCGCTTTAGTCAATCTTCTTGTGGATGAAGCGCGAGCGCAGATGCTCAGGGACCTCAGCCGAACACTACCCAGCCTTACCTTGAATCCCCGGCAACTTTCCGATCTAGAACTCTTGTTGAATGGGGCCTTTTCGCCTTTGCGCGGCTTTATGAACAGTGCGGATTACGAATCGGTACTGGATCGCATGCAGCTTCAAAACGGTGTTCTGTGGCCTCTGCCCGTTTGCTTGGATGTCTCGGAAGCCGACGCCCGGACTTTGGATGCGGGCCAATCTGTGGCTTTGCGCGATGGGGAAGGATTTATGGTGGCCGTGCTTCATGTGGAAGACATTTGGCCCATAGACAAGTTGCGAGAAGCCGAAATCATCTACGGCACCACGGACACGGCCCATCCCGGCGTGGATCTGCTTTTTCACAGCACAGGGACCCACTATGTGGGAGGCACATTAGAGGGGGTGCAGTTACCGCTTCACTTCGCCTTCAAGCGCTTGCGACATACGCCTCACGAAATGCGTGCCCTTTTCAAGAAACTGGGCTGGCGCCGCATCGTGGGGTTTCAGACTCGAAATCCTTTGCACAGAGCCCAGTTTGAAATGACCCTTCGAGCCATGGATCGCGCCAAAGCGAACCTTTTGCTGCATCCCGTGGCACGTCGCGCTTCACCGGGCGATATCGACTATTATACGCGCATTCGATGTTACCAGGCGGTGAGCCGGTATTATCCTCCAAACATGATGCTTTTAAGCCTGCTGCCTTTGGCTATGCGCCTGGCGGGACCTCGAGAAGCCTTGCTGCATGCCATTATTCGCAAAAACTACGGCTGCACGCATTTTATTGTGGGGCGCGATCACGCCAGCCCAAGCCCTGACCCGAGCGGTCGAAGGTTTTACGCTCCTGAAGCAGCCATGGAAACGGCCTTGAGCTATCAGAAGGCCCTGGGCATCGAAATTATTCCTTTCGAAGAGATGGTCTACGTCTTTGAAGAAGATGCTTATATGCCCGTGCGCGAAGTGCCTCCACAAAGTACGGTTAAGTCCATGTCCTTGGAAGAATTCCACCGAAGGCTTCGAGAAGGAAAACGCGTTCCGGAATGGTTCAGTTTTCCGGAAGTTATCGAGGAACTGCAAAAAGGTTATCCGCCTCGGCATAAACAAGGGTTCACCATTTTCTGCACTGGGCTTTCTGGAGCGGGAAAGTCGACCATTGCCAGAATTTTATACGCACGCCTTCTGGAAATGGGGGGTCGCCCCGTAACTCTGCTGGATGGGGACGTGGTGCGGAGAAATCTTTCCAGTGAGTTGGGCTTTTCCAAAGAACATCGTGATATCAACGTACGCCGTATCGGCTTTGTGGCCAGTGAAATCACCAAGAACCGTGGTATTGCCATCTGCGCACCTATCGCACCCTATGCAGCCACGCGCCGCCAGATTCGAAGCCTGATAGAGAACTACGGTGGGTTCGTGGAGGTCTATGTAGCCACACCCCTGGAAGTATGCGAGAGTCGTGACCGCAAAGGGCTTTACGCCAAGGCGCGCGCGGGCCTCATCAAAGGATTTACCGGAATTGATGACCCTTACGAACCCCCGTCGGCTCCGGAGGTGGTTATCGACACTACGGAACTTACCCCTGACGAAGCGGCCCAGGAAGTCTTGCTTTATCTGGAACGAGCCGGCTATATCAAATAACAGTCTCTGGCTGTGAAGGAGATTCCAATGAATGTTTTGATCCAACGCATGATTCGAGCCGCCAAATTGGATGTAAGCCTCTACGAAGAGGTGGAAGCGGACACGAGTGCCAAGGGCCAGGCCATGACGGTGGTCATTCTTTCCAGTGTGGCCGCAGGGATCGGCAGCACGGGCATAGGGGGATTCAAGGGCATGATCACTTTGACCCTCATGGCCTTGGCCGCATGGTACCTCTGGGCTTACATCACTTACTTTGTGGGCGTGAAACTCCTGCCCGAACCGCAAACCCAGAGCAATCCCCAAGAGCTTTTGCGAACCATCGGGTTCAGCAGTTCGCCTGGAATCCTGCGTATTTTGGGTGTGCTTCCGGGCCTGGGAGGTTTAGTGCTTATCATTACCGGAGCCTGGATGTTGGCGGCTATGGTGGTGGCCGTACGACAAGCCTTGGATTACCGGAGCACAGGCCGCGCCGTGGCCGTGTGCATTATCGGTTGGGTTCTTCAGAGTCTGATGCTTACCGTGGCTTTCGCTCTTTTCGGACGGCCGGACGTGACGTCTTCGTCCCATTAGGAGCCTAAACGTGGCTGGACAACCCGCCTCACGGCCGAGCCGCTCGGAACGATACCTCTCATGGGGATTGCTCGGCCTTTTGGTGGTCATAACGGTCCTCATTTTCGCTTTTTCCCGCAGCCCGGATCCTTATCTTTCGGGAACAGCAAACACCGCTCTTCCCCATAGCCATCGTCAAACGGCGCCATCCCAGTCCTTGGAAACAGCGCTGCCCGATTTGTCTCAAGCCCTGGCGCCGGCCCTAGTGGCTTCAGAAAAGGCGGAACATTTTGATGCCCAGACCCTTGCGGATAAAATCGACGGCAAAGCCGAACTCTATCTGGAAGCAGGGTTTCAGTCCCTTAAGACCCAAAGGGTGAAGCTTAAGGAACACTCAGATATTTGGGCGGAATTTTTTCTTTTCGTCATGCACAGTGATCAAAGCGCTTTTGCTGTTTTCAGCCAACAGAGACGTTCCTCAGCGATACCCATCCCCGATGTCGCCTTTGGCTATCGAGCCGCTAACGTGGTGTGTGCCGCCGCCGGCCCCTATTACGTGGAAGGGGTCGGATCCGCGGAGGATGAGCACCTCATGGAAGCCTTAACGGAAACCCTGAGCGCGCTCGTTCGATCCATTCCTTCATCGGACCAAATCCTGCGGACTCTGGAATGGTTTCCTGAGTCCCTTCGGGCTCATGAACGAGCTGTTCTTTATCTTGGGAGCGCTTTCGGTTATGACGGCTTTCAGGAAACCTTTGCGGTGCCTACGGGTGCAGATATGGATTCGATGACGGTTTTTGTGGCGAAATCAGTCAAGGATTGGAGCGGACGAGAGGCCGCCGAAGCTTATGTGCGGTACTTGGAAGAAGCCGGTGCGAAACGCCTTTCAGGAGCAAATCCGGATGAAGAATTGGTGATTGTGGACTTTTTTGGCTTTGTGGAAGTGGTGTTTTCCCACCAAGAGCTGGTGGCCGGAGTTCACGAAGCCGAACAAAAACAGACCGCAGAGCGTACCGCCTCGGAATTTCGTGAGAAGCTGAAAAACCGTAAGGCTTTGGATTTTAAGGAAGAGGAAGGCCGGTAGGGAAAGGGTGTTGGTAGGGCGGACGCATCGGTTTGAGGCTATGGGATTTTGGGTGCTTGTTCGGTCACCTAAGTTCGGCCGTTAGTGGTTAGGAAATCGGCGGACATGGGCGACGATCTTGATTAAATGGCTGATGATCGCATCGTAGGGCGGACACATGGGTTCGTCCCTACGGAGTCTTTGCCAGCCCGTTGGACAATGGAGCCCGGCTTTGCTGATTGTGCTGTTAGCATTCTTAAGTGGATGCTTGTAGGCCTTTTGGGTGCACGCCATGAAAAAACCTGAAGGCAGTTCATCCGTGGATTCTCCACGACGGCGATTTTTGGCTCGAGGACTACGCTATGGGTTAGGCTTGGCGGCCTTGTGGGCAACGGGCCTGAGTCACAGCGACTGGGTTGGGCCTACCGGTGAAACCGAAAAAGATAAAGAATGGCAAGGCCCCTTTGACTGGTCGGTTTCAAATGCCCCAAAAGCTGTGGTCGTAGTGACGGGTTCTAACCGAGCAGCTTGTTGCGAGGCCGGGTTGGCAGCTCTGGGCGGCATCAAACAATTCATCTCTCCGAAAGATCGCGTTTTCATTAAGGTGAACGCAGCCTTTGCAAGTCCACCGGCTCTCGGAGCCACATCCCATCCTGAACTGGTGGAAGCTGTGGTCCGTAGTTGCCTGAAAGCCGGAGCTTCCCAGGTTGTGGTTTCAGACAACCCCATCAACGACCCGGCCAGTTGCTTTCGACTGACGGGTATCGCCGATGCGGTTCGACGTAGCGGGGGTACCTTATGGATTCCCGAATCCCGCCGCTTTCAGGCGGTCACCCTGCCCGACGGCCGCTACCTGAACCAATGGCCATCTTGGACGGCACCTTTTTTGACTGCCGACAAAGTGATCAACTTGGCTCCGGTCAAGCATCACCATCGTGCCGGAGCTTCCATGATTTGCAAAAACTGGTACGGGCTTCTTGGAGGGCCACGAAACCTGTTTCATCAAAACGTGCATGACGTGATTGCTGAGCTGGCAGCTCTGTTTCGGCCCACTTTGGTGATCTTGGACGGCATCACGGCCATGATGACCAACGGCCCGACGGGAGGCTCCTTGGCTGACCTGAAGGAGACTCGAACACTCATCGTAAGTCCTGATCCCGTGGCTGCAGATGCTTTGGGAGCCCAGATTTTGAACATCGATCCGCATAAGCTGCCTTATCTGAGGCAGGCTGAAAGGTTTGGAGCAGGGTCTTTGGATCTGAAAAATATGGTTGTTCATCGTGTGCATGTTTAAGGATTTTCGGAGAGAAACTAAAACAAGGCTCCGGAAAATTGTGGGGCGGACATGTGGGACCGCCCCTCCAGGCTGTTGGAAAGTCCCGTTTGGCTCATGGCTTCGTGTTTGGGAGGCGGACACATGGGTCCGCCCCTACGGGCTAGCAGTCAATGACATTTTAAGGTAGAGGCGGGGGGGGGGCCGCCTCGCCCCCGCAAGTCCGAAATCGTGTCTTTCCCTGAAAGCTCGGGCGTCTTACCCGTAAAAATTGCGGCCCGGAAGCCTGGATTTCCAAAAAAACACAGCTTGGAGGATCACGGCGCGCCGTGACCCTATGTCATGGCCTGGAATGGCTCATTCTCAATTGTCGGATAAGCTCCTGGCTTTGATTCTACGCCGGTTTTTTGCGAGGCGGACACGTGGGGCCGTCCCTCCAGGCTGTTGGACGGTCCCGTTTGGCTCATGGCTTCGTGTTTGGGAGGCGGACACATGGGTCCGCCCCTACAAGGGTAGGGCAGGTTTGGTAACCTGGCAGCGGGTAAGGTGACGAGGACCGTGAAATCTGTCGTCAAAATGCTTCAGAGGCAGCAAGGAAAAAAGCCTTCATGCGCATCCATCACGTGCGACGTATCAGCCAAGCCTATTTTTTGATGCTCTTTCTGTTTTTCTGTGCCGTGACTCGGGTGGGCGTCCATTGGACGGAGATTCGTGCCTGGCCCGTCAATTGGTTTCTTCAACTGAATCCACTGAATGCTTTATCCACCGCCTTAGGCACAGGAACCCTTTTTGCCGGCCTTTTTTGGGGCCTCGTGACCCTTTCGATCACGCTTCTTTTCGGACGTTTCTTCTGCGGCTGGATTTGCCCTCTGGGAACACTGCATCACCTTATGGGCTGGCTGGCGTCACGTCGTCAAACCTTTTCCCAGCGCATGGCCGACAATGCCCCACACGGAGCGCACCAACTCAAATTCTACTTCCTCTTCTTTTTTCTCGGTATGGCGTGCGGTCCACTCTGGACCCTCGATCGGTGGGCACATTGGGAAACCGGAGCCAAAACGTTTACTCTTTTGGGCGCCGTTGTCTTTCTCGTTCTGGCCACCGGGTTTCGAGAAAAACAGCTTTCCCCCAAAGCACCTTTCCGGATTGAAGAAGGTCTCCTAGGCACCCTCGTGTTCGTTTTGGGTCTCCTTTTGGCTAGATTCCCCGCCGCTGTGGGATCATTGCAGACCGGCCTCTTGGATCCCATCGCTTTGATTCAAAGGTCATTGAACCAAGTAGTGTTTCCGGCCCTGGGACTTTTCCAACCGCAAGGGCTTTCCGGAAACCGATGGACTCAAGGGGCCTGGCTTCTCGGAACCGTCTTTTTTACTGCTTTGGGCCTCAACTTCATCAAACCCCGTTTCTATTGCCGTTACCTCTGTCCGGCCGGAGCTCTCATGCATCTTGTGGGACAAAGATCCTTGTGGCGCATGACAAGAATCGAAGACCGCTGCACCGACTGCAAACGCTGTGAAACGGTCTGTGATGCGGCCTGTCGACCTTCCGGGGAACTCATGGCAGGGGAATGCACTCTATGCAGCAATTGCCTGGTGATTTGTCCTGAAAAGGCTATTACTTACACTTGGGCCCAACCTGCTTTCGGAGTTTCTTCCTTGAGCCCGGTCAATTTGTCTCGACGTCGAACTTTGGCCGCTCTAGGCGTAGGACTTTTGGCTGCCCCTGTTTCTCGATTGGACGGCTTGGTGCAGCGGCGCTTTCCACCCACCGTGGTGCGACCTCCAGGATCCCTTCCGGAACCGGAATTCTTGCGCCGATGTATCAAATGCGGTCAGTGCCTACGCATTTGTCCCACCAATGTTTTGCAGCCTGCTTTATGGGAAGCGGGCCTGGAAGGGTTGTGGACACCGGTTTTGGATTTTCGAGCGGGAACCAGCGGCTGCCAGTACCAATGTGTGGCCTGCAGCCGCATCTGTCCCACGGCGGCTATTCGCAGACTTACCTTGGACGAAAAGCATGGTACCGGGGATTTTGCTGCGCGAGGCCCTGTTCGCATCGGAGCGGCTTTTGTGGACCGAAATCGTTGCCTGCCGTGGGCGTTTGGAAAGCCATGCATTGTGTGCGAAGAAAACTGCCCTGTAAGTCCCAAGGCGATTCAGACTGTAGAAACCCTGGAAAAACTGCCGCTGCCTCCCTTATGCGTCACCGCACGCGAAGGAAACCGCTGGATCGTGCATGGGTTTCGCCCATTAGAAAATGCGGTGCCTCTGGATAACCTCTGGCTGGTTCAGGACCCTTTGGATAGGTCTCAACACTGGCCCATTCGCGATTGGGGTGACGGATGGATTCAGGTGTCTTACGTTGAGCAAACGAGCGGCCAAGGAGAGGCATCCTTTGAGGATTCTCCATGCTCTGTTTACCTTGCGGTGAAACTGAAACGCCCTGTGGTGGATCTCACGCGATGCGTTGGATGCGGTATCTGTGAGCATGAATGTCCCGTTCGAGGGGTTCCGGCCATTCGCGTTTCGCCAGAAAACGAATCGCGCCATCCAGAACGATCCCTTCTGGCAAGACGCTCATCCGGCCGATCCTGAAGATTAGGCATTTTGAAATGTCAAAAAACATGGAGGACTGATTATGCATCGGGAAAAAGACGTGATCACCACAAGCGGTGCCGGAACCCTTTCACGCCGAAGATTCCTCAAGGCGGCCGCCATTCTAGGCCTTGCGGGAACAACGGCGACGGTTACGCAATTTCCTTCACTGGGAAAGGCTCAGGAATCGTCAACTTCCCAAAGAGTTCCCCAACGACCTTTTGGAGCTTCCAAGATTCCCGTATCCGTTTTGTCTTTGGGAGGTATGTTTGACACAGGATCCAACCAGACTTTGCTTCGGCAGGCTTTGCGTTGGGGTGTGACTTATTGGGACACGGCGGACTGTTACGGAGGCGGTCGCAGTGAAGAGGGTATCGGTGCTTTTTTTGCGCGATTTCCTGAAACAAGAAAAGAAGTGTTTCTGGTAACCAAATCTGATGCTCGAGATCCCGCCGGAATGACCAAACTGCTGCAACGCAGTCTGGAACGCATGCAAACGGACTGGATTGATCTGTACTTTCTGCATGCCGTAGATGACATTAAAGAACTGACACAGGATGTGCGCCGCTGGGCGGAGCAAGCAAAAGCTTCGGGGAAAATTCGCCTTTTCGGCTTCAGTACCCACGCCAATATGGCTCAGTGCCTGGAAGGAGCGGCTCGGCTGGGTTGGGTGGACGGCATAATGTTTACTTACAATTTTCGACTCATGCACGACGATGCCATGAAACGGGCCATTGACCGCTGCGTCGCCGCCGGCATTGGTCTCACAGCCATGAAAACGCAAGGAGGCGGACCTTTTCGAGCGGATTCTTCAGCCGAAGGCGCTTTGGCCGAAAAGCTGCTGGCACGAGGTTTTACGGACAAGCAGGCCAAGCTCAAAGCCGTCTGGGAAGATACACGCATTGCGAGTATCTGTTCACAGATGCCCACCATGACCATCCTCATGAGCAATGTCGCGGCGGCCCTGGATCGAACCTCGCTCAGCCGAGAAGAACAAAACGAATTGCGGCACTATGCCGAAGCCACTCGAAGCCAGTATTGCGCCGGATGCGCCGCTGTCTGTGCTCATGCCGCCCAAGCCCCCATCTTCGACATGATGCGAAGCCTCATGTACGCTCGGGACTATGGCGACATGGCGGCGGCGTGCGAAGTCCTGCAGCCCCTCGCGCAAGGAGGCGTCTTTGCGACCTTGAACGAGGCCCGGCTGAAAGAGGCTGAAAGACGCTGTCCTCATGGTCTTCCCCTTCGCCGCCTTGTGTCTGAAGCGGCCCAGCTTGCTCGAAACCTTAAAATATCGGTTTGAAAAAGCGGGTTAATGTTTCGCTCACATCCGCTTGAAATTGTGTGGAGAAACGGGACGCTTTGAGCTTTCCGTCAAAAAGCGATCTAGCTCTTTTCTCTGAAAAACGGCCTGGAGCCGTCAGATCTCCACGGCCGTTTATGTATGCAAATCTTACGCACCATGTGCAATCCGTTGCACACCCCATGCGGCAATCTTTTGCACACCCCTCGTGGATACGGGAATCCGCCTTTTACCACTCCCTTTTGACCAAACCCATATCCTACTGACTTTTCATGAAAACTTCCTTCCTCGTTTCATGCGTTTTGAATTCTCGTTACTTGGCACACCCCTTGCTGTGCGTTTAGGCACGGAAAAAAATAGAGGCTTTTCTGAACGCTTGATTCATGGATCTTAGAACTGCGAAGGAGAGGAGCTTTTTATGAAAAGGTTCATGCCGTTTTGGCTTTTCCTGGCCTTATGCCTGTTTTCCGTAACACCATGCCTCGGAACCCCATTTACCTTTTACGACGACAGTATATATTGGCCTGGTTGGGCAAATAACTCACCGTCTGACAATGGTAAGGACACCATCGGCGATCCAAATTTTACGGGCGGCACGGTTAAAATCGATGAACTTGGGTATTTAACCCAAATTACGTTTTCCTTTGCCTCTTGGGGCAATACGAACAACGGCTGGAACAAACTGGAGCCTGGGGATCTTTTCTTAAGCATTGATAATGATACGAACTGGGAATACGTCGTCTATACGGACAATAACAAATTAGACGGCACAATACCTTCCCCGTGGAATTATAATCTCTATGCCATAGACATTTCTTTAGACAATGGAAGCGCTTATCAAACATCCGGACAGGATAACACAGGCTTCTGGAGTGGTTATAATATTCGTCACAACCACCCCATCGGGCTGAATTCCCTTCCCAGTGGTGCATCTCTGGAGGGAGCTGTGGAGTTTAGTGGCTGGGGAACCACAAATCTGACTTTTATCTTCCCTGCTGACAAGATTCTTCTCGATGCGGGTCTGCTCACCATTGGGTTTACTGTGAACTGCGCAAATGATGTCATCTACGAAACAGTTGAGTTATCACTTCCACCTCAGAATGTGGTCCCCGAGCCCGCCTCGATGCTTCTTATGGGATCAGGACTGGTGGGTTTGGCAGGTTTTCTGCGCGCTCGAAAAAAGGGAAACGGTAAAAGAACCGCAGCACAGTCGTGATGTGAAAAGACTTCCAACCGTAAAGAGTCTGACATAAGACGTAAAACCTTTAAAGAAACCGACAGACCGGCGGCATTGTCTTCCTTCAGTGCCGCCGGCTTTTTGTTTTCATCTTTCAGGCGTTCTATGGGGCGTGGGTCGAACAGGGACTTTGCCTTGAAGAAAGGTTTTAACGGCACCGATGGAGACTTCGTTTCGGTGAAAAATACCGGCGGCTAGGGCCGATTCCGCCCGTGTTCGCGTAAAGACTTCCAGAAAGTGTTCCGCGCAGCCGGCTCCACTGGAAGCAATCACGGGAAGGCCCACGGACTCTTTGACGGCGTTGATGAGCTCCACATCAAATCCCATATTGGTGCCGTCCCGGTCGATACAGTTGAGCAGAATCTCGCCGGCTCCCAATTCCTCGCACACTCGAGCCAGAGTCACAGCATCCACGGGTCTTCCTTCCCGCCCTCCTTTGATGGTGCACTGATACCAACAATAACGTTCTCCATGCGGCCCCGGGATTTGTGTTTCCAACACATGATGGGGCACTTCATGCGGGGAGGCTACATAAACCCTTCGCGGATCGATGGAAATAACCACAGCCTGGCTGCCGTAAAGACGTGAAATGGTTTCAATCGCGCTTCGGCCTGTGGCTTTTCCCGTGCGTAGCACATCTTCAACGATGAGCACAGCGTCGCTTCCGATAGAAACTTTATCGGCTCCGGACCGAAAGTAGGCGGAAGCTACCTGAAGCGCACTGTATTCGGTGCCGTCCTTATCCACATAATCTCGAATGCCGCCTCCGATGGTCAAGGGCACAAAGACATTTTCTGAAGTCCTTTCAAGGACTTCAAGCATGGGAAGATCCTTGAGGGGAAAATCGCGAAAGCCGGTAATGTTCAGAAAAGTGATTTCGTCGGCCCCTTCCTCGTAGTAGCGTCGCGCCAAATCCACGGGTTTTCCCAAGTTACGGACCACACCTTTTTCACGCACATCGTACTGGTCCCCTTTGGTCACCACCAGGTCTCCCTGATCGTTGGATCGCACATCCAGGCAGGCGATAATGCGCTTGGCCAGCTGGGTTCGCGCCGGGGCTTTGGGCGGAAGCACGCTCGGTGCCTCCAAAGCTTCCAGAAAATTTTTAAGAATTCCGAGGCCGACAGAGCCGCTCTTTTCAGGGTGAAACTGCACGGCGGCCACACGCCCCTTTTGCACGGCACTTACGAATTCTCGGCCGTAATCGGTTGTCGTAAGAACCAACTCGGAATCTTCGGGATCCACGTGGTAGGAATGCACAAAATAGAATTTTTCCTCACCCTCCAAACCTTGAAACAGGGCTGAGGGTTTACGCGGTTTGATACCATTCCAGCCGATGTGCGGCACGGCCAGATTCACTCGAAACCGGCGTACCCTGCCTTTGAAGAAACCAAGGCCTTCCTCGCTGGGATCTTCTTCACTCCTTTGAAACAGGACCTGAAGGCCCAAACAAATGCCCAGAAAAGGGCGGTTCGCTTCCAAGTAACGGCGCAGAGGTTCCACAAATCCTTTGTTTCGAAGCGCCCGCATCATGGACCCGAAAGCGCCCACTCCTGGAAAGACCAGCTTTTCCGCAGACAAAATATCCTCGGCACTTTGCACGAAACGCACCGAATGCCCAAGGCTTTGAATGGCGTTGACCACACTTCGCACATTTCCCGCGCCGTAATCCAAAAGTGTCACCATGATGCTGGATCCTCCTAGAGCCTATTCAAGAACGACAAAAACCTTTGGATCGATTGCCGTTCGTGCATAGGGGCGAGGCGTCGCCTCGCCCCTTGAAATCTGAAACGGGTTTTTCTGGAAGCGGAAGGCCTTGGCCCACACTGATCGCAGACGAAGCGCCTCGACTTTCCTGACAGGTTCGTGTTCAGACGTGTGCTGAGCGCTTTGCTTTTCCACATAATTCGTCAGGTCGATCGGATATGACGGCGGAAACACTCCAGTTTTGAAGCTTTTGAACCCTGGTGGAATCGTTCACGGTCCAGGCAATGACGGGAATCCCCTCGTTGCGGCATGCCTCTATCATTTCCGGGTGCACTCGGCTTTGCTCGGGATGAAAAGAGAAAGCTTTCCAAGCCCTCACAAGACCCACGGGATCCTTGACGTCATCGCTGACCAAAACTCCGGTTGCCACCGGAACCTTCAGGGCCCGAACTCGGGAAAGCACCTCTAAGTGAAAAGAAGACAAGAGCACTTGAGAAACCATGCCCAGTTCGGTGATGAGTCTCAACGTCTCTTGCACAAGTCGCTCGTGATGTTCCGCCTTTCCCTTGATCTCCACGTTGACCAGCCATCCAAGGTTTCGAGTCATTTCAAGAGCTTCCCTTAGAGTCGGAATGCGCAGGACCTTGGATGGGGTTTGATGGGCATTGTCATGGAGCTTATTTTTTCTAAAGTCTACAATATTAAGAGCCGCCAATTCCGACCGAGAGAAGTTCCACACATACCAGGGTCGTCGTTCCGGGTAAAGACTTGGCGCATTTGTGGTTCGTTCCAGAGTGTCGTCATGAAGCACCATGGGAACCCCATCAGCGGAAAGTTGCACATCCAATTCCCAAAAATGGGCTCCAGATCGAAACCCGAGCAAAGCTGTCTCCAAGGTGTTTTCCGGCCCCAGAGCCAATCCTCCTCGATGCGCTCCAATCCAAAACACATTGGATTCCCTAAGATCTTTCCACGTCGCCATGGCCCCTTCTCGACACCCCGTCACCATTGCTCTACAGCCCGCGCCTAAGGTTGCAACCCCATGTTTCGTAAAGGAGAAAGGAGCTGCCCGTGCCCGTCCATATTGTGAACCATCCGCTCGTTCGCCACAAATTGGGCCTCATGCGCAAACATAATATCAGCACCAAGGATTTTCGTGAACTCGCATCGGAACTGGCCCGCATATTGACCTGGGTTGTTTTCGCCATCGGGGGCATGGATTTCTCGGCGGGAGATTTCACCATCAAGGGAATCGGGCTTGTGGGTATCAGCGGTGTGGCCCTGAACCTTCTCCTGCCCGGCCGGGCCGAACGAGGGTAGAAAGCCGGCGCCTAAGCCTTGGCATCCGAACACTGATTTTTCTGAACCCAATATCAGCCCGTTTCCTCGCCTGAAGGGCTGCGATGTGGTTCGCGTAATCGTTCCAGAAGGTTGCAAACACTGCAACGGGTTCCGTAACAGGGTTCTCCGCATCGGTCACATGTGCCGAAATCTTCCGTAAGCTGCGGCGCGGACCGTGTCTCAACGTAGGCAAACAAGAAATCCCTTTTGGTTCCCGGCATTTTGCCTTCCAGCATGTCCAAAGCTTCTTGAAAGATACGGCTTGTGGCCCCTCGAGACAAAGGACAGGCTTCTTCCAAGAATTCAATCCCGTGGACACGGCAGTATGTGCGGATTTCGTGCGCTGATACGCGATATAGGGGTTTGATTTTGGCCGGCACTCGAGGATGCACAGAAGGCAGGTAGGGGTAGTGCTTTTCGATGTATTCTCGACGGTTACGCACGAGATTTCCCAGGAGTCTTCCGGCTTCATCGTCCAGGTTATGACCTGTGGCGATGACTCGAAACCCTTCCTGAACCGCCAGGCGGTTGAGCAGTCGGCGTTTGATCATACCGCAGACGGAACAAATGGGGCGGCGGGTTTTTTGACGGATTTCCCAAATGGAATAGCCGATGAGATCCTTCAGGGTATAGCTCGTCCAGGAAAGATTTCGGTTTCGAGCAAAGGCGGCGACGGCTTCTTGCGAGGCTTTCGAAAACGAAGGAATCCCTAGATTCAGGTGAACCCCTTTGGTGACATAACCCAATTCGTTTAAGACCGACCAAGTCGCCAAGGAATCCTTACCACCCGAAACAGCCACCAGGATCGGTTCGTCGGCCTTGATGGGGAATTTTTTCATGGCCCTAAGAACCGCACGGTGAAAGAAAACTTCAAAACACGATTCACAAAAATTGGCATGATGACTAGGCAGCGCGATGACGGCTTGTTGCCGACATCGCGTGCACTTGGCCGATTGAGAAAGCGGCCTGTTTTCTTGAAAACCCATGACGACTTCCGCTTCTTCTCAAAGCCTAGAAAGGTTCCGTTTTGATGACAAAGGGAGCTGCGTCCGTGGAAACGGCGCAGGGGACATCAAGAATCCGCTGCATGTATCCGGGAAGCGTTCGGAAACGTTCCAGAAGCTGCGGCGTGTAGCTTAAAAGGCCCTGAAGCCCGCGATCAGCGGCACGGCGTTGCAGTTCTTTTTCCTCCACCTCCAGCACATCGTCCATGGCACAAACGGAAAAGGCGAAATCCAGCATATAGCCCACGATATAGGCGGCGTATTGGCGCCTAAAAGGGAAGACGGCATCGAGGGTCTTGGTGATCACGTTGTAGGCGTCGGGAAAGAAAAACGGCGAATCGTTATGCAGTCCAAGAATCCCTTTTGGACGCAGCCTTGCTGCGCACAAGCTGTAAAATTCCCGGGTGTACACATACTTGGACGGTTCCATGGGATCGGTCAGATCCAACAAGATGACATCAAAGGTTTCGGCGGTTTCTTCCACAAATTTTCGGCCATCGCCGATGATGAGGTGAACGCGAGGATCTTCAAAAGCGGCCCCGCAGATGCTTCGAAGGTGCTCTTTGGCGATATCCACCACCTCCCCGTCCAATTCCACCATGGTCACGTGGGTCACCGACGGATACTTCAACACTTCTTCCAATGTCCCTCCATCGCCGCCCCCGATAATCAGAACGCTCCGGGGGTTGGCATGAAGCATCATGGCCGGATGCACCAACGATTCGTGGTAAAAAAACTCGTCTTTTTCCGATGTTTGAAACCGACGGTCCAGAAAAAGGGTCACGCCGAAATCGGGGGAGTCCACCACCTCCACGAGCTGGTAAGGGGTCTTTCGACGGTGAATCACGCGGCGAATTTCAAACCGGCGCCCCATGCTTGCCGTGAAAGGCTCATAGAGAATCATGTCACGATCAGTCATCAAGAAAGCCTCCTCGCTTGAAAATTTTTGAGCGGCTCACTATAGAGGAAACGTTTTCAAATCTCAAACGCGGATTCAACTTTCTTTCTTTAGAACATTTCGGCCTTATACGCCGTGTTTCAGGAGTGTGTGCATGGACGGCATGCATTATGAAGGTATCATCATTCGGCCTCCCAGTGAGGCGGACAGTATTCTTTTGCAGGTCACCGTAGGGTGCAGCCATAATAAATGCACCTTTTGCGGGACTTACAAAGGGGTACGGTTTCGGATCAAGGATCAAGAGATCATCGACCAGGATATCGCCTATGCGGCACGTCATTTCCCTTTCCTTCGCCGAGTGTTTCTCACCGACGGCGACGCCCTCATTGTGCCGCAACCAAGACTTGTGGATATTTTGCAAAAAATTCGACGGGCCATGCCCTGGATTCAGAGGGTTGGCCTGTATGGAAACGCCAAGAGCATTTTACGTAAGACCCCTCAAGAACTTGCCGAACTGAAGGAATTGGGGCTAGGGATCGTGTACCTGGGCGTGGAAAGCGGTGACCCGGAAACCCTTCGCGCCATTCGCAAAGGCATTTCACGGGAAAAACTTATCGAGGCCGGCCGTCGGGTTCGAGAAGCCGGTATCAAGCTTTCGGTCACGGTTCTTTTGGGTATCGCCGGAAGGGATCGATCCTTGCAGCATGCGCAGGCTACCGGGTCCCTGCTTTCAGCCATGGACCCTCACTATGTGGGAGCCTTAACCCTGATGGTGCTTCCCAACACGGAACTGGGTGAGCAGGTTCGCCGAGGTGCTTTTGTGCTTCCTACCCCTGAAGAACTCCTCAGGGAACTGCGGGAAATGCTGGCCTCCACACACATGTCCCGCGGCTTGTTTCTTTCCAATCACGCGTCCAACTATTTACCCATCAAGGTGAAAATGCCTTCGGATAAGGAAAAGGGCCTGGATTTGATCGATGCCGCCTTGAAGCGCCAAGTTCCGTTGAAGCCTGAATGGATGCGCGCGCTCTAGGCTGAAATCGGCGCTTTTCTTTGGAGCCTGTTCGGGAACGGCAACGCAGGAGTTCTCTGAAAACACATTTCTTCGTAGGGCCGCTGGCGTTTGAACTGGATGGAAGTCGGTTTTCCTTGTAAAAACCAAGGGGCTTTTGGCTTCTCTGAGATGCTCCCGACACTGGAAAAACTGAAGAAGAATTCCGACCTCATGGTTTTATGTCTGCCCCCATTTGAGTTTGGTGCGAAGAATGTCGAAGTAATCGGTGCTGGCAGGTTTGATGAGTTTGAGGCTATGGGGGGACATGGCCATGGAAATGGAATCCTTGGGAGAAAGATGATACCCTACCTGCCCGTCGCAGGTCAGGGTCACGTCTTGAGCTTTCTCGTCTAGTCTCACTTCAATGAGCGATGAAGCCGGCAAAATGATAGGACGGTTGGTCAAGGTAAAGGGACAGATGGGGGTCAAAATGACCGCCTGCGCCGTAGGATAGACGATGGGACCGCCTGCGGAGAGATTGTAAGCCGTCGAACCCGTCGGGGTGGCCACGATGAGGCCGTCGGCACGGTAATGAGTCAGGTAGCGACCGTCAATAAAGGTCTCCAGCTCTACGATACGGGCAAGCGCTCCCTTATTGATCACCGCATCATTGAGAACCGTCTGGACAAAGAGCTCTTGACCCCGGCTTTCAATGACCACGCGCAGCCGCATACGCTCTTCGATTTCGTAGGCTCCAGAAAGCACATGGTCCAGATCCTGAAAACAGCGTTCTCGGCTGATTTCCGTGAGAAAACCCAACCCACCCAAGTTCACACCCACAATAGGAACATCCCGGTCCGCCACTTGACGGGCGACACTGAGCAAGGTGCCGTCCCCGCCGAGAACAATGACCGCATCGGCATCCATGGGCAGAGGCGATGGTGGGTTTGTTATTTCTGTTTCCGGAAGGTTTTCTCGAGCCGTCGCGTCAAAGCCTCGAGCCGTGAGCCATGCAACCAGTTCTTGCGCCAGCCGGGCGGCATCGCTTCGACCTTTCTTGTAAATAATCAGGAGACGTTCCATGAACCTTGACCCTCTCTGTCGCCCCCAATGGGCGTCTTCGCCTTGAATCATCACGCGAAACTCGTTGCCAAAAGCCCAAAGACAACGTATTGTATTTCACCGTTCGGTGCAAACGCTTCTTGGGAAAAACAGCACATGAAAACCCTTCTTCGAGATGATAGCTTCGGTCCGCAGCGCATTCTCGTGGTGGATGACGAGCGCAGCGTGCGGGAGTTGGTGGCGGAAAGCTTAAGCTACATCGGCCACCATGTGGATATGGCCTCCGACGGCTTGGACGCTTCCGAAAAGCTCAAACTCGCCCCGTACGATATTGTGATCACCGACATGGACATGCCTCGCATGGACGGCATGGAACTCATCGAGCATATCAGGCAGCATTACCCGCACACCGATGTTATCGCCATCACCGGACATGCCACCCGTTACAAGTATGTGGAAGTGATCAGCGCCGGAGCGGCGGATTTCATCACCAAACCTTTTGGTCTGGACAAGCTGGAAGCCAAGATACGACGGCTTCTTCGCGAGCGGTTTTTGCGTCGAGAACTGGAGCAGCTGGCCATTCGAGATCCCTTGACCGGCCTTTTCAACCGACGCCATTTTCGAAACGTCTTGATCCAGGAAGCGGTACGCTCCATCCGTTACGGTCATCCCCTTTTTCTGGTCTTTATCGATATCGATTTTTTCAAGCAGTACAATGACCAGGAAGGTCATCAGGCGGGAGATGCTCTGCTTATTGAACTGGGGACCATTCTGCAGCAGTCCATTCGAGAACATGTGGATTCGGCGTTTCGTTACGGAGGTGATGAATTCACCGTGGTGTTGCCGTATCTTAACGCCGACCAAGTGCGTATCGTGGTGGAACGCGTTCAAAAACGATACGCCGCTTTGGATGCAGCCCCCACAACCTTGTCCATTGGGGCCGCTCGGTTTAAAAACCTCAACGGGGACGTGGAAAAAAGCGTCGAGGACCTCATTGAACGTGCCGATAAGGCTCAGTATCGTGCTAAAAAGGAGCTGGGCGGCAATCGACTGTGCCTCGACGGCGATGACATTCCCTTTGAAACATCTTCCGCGGCCGCCGACGAACCGTCTCGATCCGTTGTCTAACCCGTTGATTCTCTTTCATTCCGTGACGCTTTTAGGCTTCAGCTTCTGAAAGCCCCGTTTGGAAACACCGCTCAATTTTTTCTTGACATCCCGGGTTCGTGCTCTTATACAAGGTCCGCTTTTTTAAACTTTCTGTTTAATATAGGTAAACCATGGAGGACGGCCTCAAGATCGGAGATAAGCTCCGAAGACTTCGCATGGAAAACGGCCTGACCCAGGAAGAACTGGCCAATCGGGCTTATTTGACCAAGGGATTCATTTCCCAGTTGGAACGGGACTTGACGTCGCCGTCCATTGCCACGTTGAAAAGTATTCTGGACGTGTTGGGAGTGGATCTAGCCGAGTTTTTTCAGGATATGCCCAGGCCGACCGTGGTGGCTCGCAAGAGATCGCGCGTCCTCAGTTCTGAATCCACGGAGGAGTGCGCCATTTATTTTCTTTTGCCAAGGGCCTTGGGCCGGATCATGGATCCGGTGATTGTGCGCATGCAGAAAGGTGGCCGAACCGTGGAACACACCCCTCATGAGGGAGAAGAGTTCGGCTTTGTGATCAAGGGATCGGTGACCTTGTGGTTCGACAACAAACCTTATCGCTTGAGTGTGGGGGATTGTTTTTATTTTAAGAGTTCCACGCGGCATTGGGTGGAAAATTCCGGTCGGGGCGAAGCGCATCTTCTGTGGGTGGTGAGCCAGTCCCGGTTTTGAGGCTCTGGGCCGCTGATTTAGGAATACCGTCACCGGCAGCTTTCGGCTTCCGGACGATTCATCGAAAGGTCGGGGAGGTACCGCACATGAACATGAAAAAACCGGAATTCGGCTTCGGGGTCCATCTTATGCTGGACGGGTACGGATGTGATCCCGAAGTTTTGCAAGACATCAACGTGATTTACAATTTCTTGGACGAATATCCACAAGAAATGGAAATGACCAAGATTATGCCCCCGTATGTCTTTCGGTACAAAGGGGTGGTCCCTGAAGACTGGGGGATTTCCGGCTTTGTGCTTATTGCGGAAAGTCACATCAGCATTCATACCTTCCCGGAAAAAAGGTATCTCAGTTTGGATATGTTTTCCTGCAAACCTTTCGATACCGACAAAGCGGTGGCTGTCGTCAAGGAACGGTTTCGCATACAAAAATGTGAAATCCATGTTTTGGATCGAGGACAGGAATTCCCCAACACCATCGAAGATTCCACGCACGTGGTGCGCATGGATCGCATGCTGCGCCAGCGGAGCCGCTGATTTTTCATGACGAGAAACACCCATGGGCTGGGGGCCGAGGTGATGGATCATCTCGGTCCCTGTTTGTCTTTTTTGGGCTTGCCGGAATACAGCCGTCCCGTGAATGAGGCTCGAGCGGTGATCGTGGCGGCGCCCTATGATGGAACCACCACCTTTCGAGCGGGCACTCGAGAAGGACCTCGAGCCATCCTTGCGGCCTCTCGAGAACTTGAATGCTATGAAGAAGATACGGGCACAGAGCCGTACCGGTATGGGATCGCCACTTTGGGAGAACTGCGGGTCACGGCCGTTTCCCCTCGAGACATGGTGGAAAGGGTTCATGCCGTGGGGAAGGCCCTCTTGGCCGCGGAAAAGATTCCGGTCCTTCTCGGCGGCGAGCATCTCATGTCTTTGGGCATGATTCAGGCGGCTGCAGCTCGGTTTCACTCTTTGACGGTTCTTCATCTGGACGCTCATCCCGATCTTCGCGCATCCTACCAGGAAACCCCGTTCAGCAACGCGTGTGTCATGCGCCATGTGCTGGACAGTGTTCATCTGGTTCAAGTGGGATTGCGTTCCATGACTCGGGAAGAACATGAACTGATTCGTGAAAAGGCTATTCCTGCTTTTTTCGCCGAGGAGGTGGTTCGAGACTCCCACACGATTCCTCGAATTCTGGACCTTTTGGGTCCTGACGTCTATGTGACCATCGATCTGGATGTGCTCGACCCTTCCATCATGCCTGCCGTAGGCACACCGGAACCTGGAGGATTGGGCTGGTACGACCTTTTGTCCTTGCTTCGTGCCGTCACAACCCAAAAGAGGATCGTAGGTTTCGATGTCATGGAACTGTGCCCCATTCCAGGCATGGTCGCACCTGATTTTCTTGCGGCTCGACTGGTTCACAAAATGCTTGCCCATATTTTTCTAGACAAGCCTTAGAGGAGCTTGTTAGATTTTTTTTAACGTCATGGACGTCTGCCGGTCCCCCATGGACGTCGGCTTCATTGGCCTTGTTGCAAGGTTGAGGGAAAGACTTGGAAGAAGAATCTGCCAAAGGCTTGTCGCGCTGGCTCAAAAAGGCTCTGCGCCGCCTCTCGCGGATCGACAAACCCAAGGATCTGGAAAAGCAGATCCAAGAGCTCATTGATGAGGGAGAAGAGCGCGGGCTTATCACCGAAGACGAAGGGGAAATGATTCAGGGAATCTTTTCCTTTCGCGATACAGTCGCTCGCGAGGTCATGGTCCCTCGAACCGATACCGTCGCCGCCCCCCATGAATCCACCGTGGAATTCCTCATTGGGCTGATCGTGGAATCGGGCCACTCTCGAATCCCCATCTATCAAGACTCCATCGACAACATAATCGGCATTTTGCATGCCAAGGACCTTTTGCAGCATTGGGGCAAAACCGAGATCAATCTCTCGGAAATTCTACGGGCTCCCTACTTCATTCCCGAAACCAAGAAGATCAGCGAAGTTTTGAGGGATCTTCGGCACCGAAAATCCCACATGGCCATCGTCATTGATGAGTACGGCGGCACAGCGGGCGTGCTCACCATGGAAGACATCATTGAAGAAGTTATCGGCGATATCATGGATGAGTACGACGCCGAGGAAAACTGGCTGGTGGAGCAAGAAGACGGTTCCATCCTCGTGGATGCTCGACTGGATGTGGAAGAACTGGAGGATTATCTGGACCTGGAGTTTCCCGAGGGAAAATTCGAATCCGTCGGCGGTTTCATCATCAGCCGTTTGGGCAGGGTTCCCTCGGTGCATGAAAAGGTCTATTTCAAGAACTTGGAAATGATCGTGGAAGCCGCCGACAGTCGTAAGGTGCAAAAGGTTCGCGTCCGCCGTCACGAATCCTTTCCGGAAAAGACGCAGGCGGAATCGGAATCTTCCGATTGAAAGGGATCCCATCCTTGACGGGCCTGCTCACCTCCCCCTGGACAGCCGCCTGTCTCACGGGCCTGCTGTTGACGGCAGGTTTTCCTTTTTTCCACTTCGCCGCGCTCAGCTGGTTTGCGCTGGTTCCTCTTCTGATGGTTCTAGACAAGGTGCCTCTGCGAAAGGCCTTTTCCCTAGGGTTTGTCGCCGGGTTCGTCCATCATGTGACCACGCTTTACTGGATCATCTATGTGATCAATCATTATGGAAACCTGCCGCTTCCTGTATCGGCATTGGTCCTTTGTCTTCTATGTGGCTATCTCGCCCTCTACACAGCAATTTTTTTCGCCCTGGCTCGTCGTTGGCGGGGTTTGCCGGCCCTGGAGATATGGGGACTTCCTTGCCTCTGGATTGCTTTGGAATGGGTACGAGCCCATTTTCTTACAGGTTTTCCCTGGACCAATGTGGGTTACACGCAAACAAAGGTGATTCCCCTTTTGCAAACCGCGGACATAGCGGGGGTCTATGGTGTAGGATGGCTGGTCGTTCTTGGAAACACCATGGTGGCAAGCCTTGTGGCCAGGCGCCTTGGACTGCGCCATGCGCTGCTTGGAATCCTTTGCGGAACCCTTTTTGTGGGCTATGGGGTGTGGCGGGAAAACTCCCTAAAAGTCTCGAGCCAGGACACCGTGCGGCCCTTACATGTGGCGCTCGTTCAAGGCAATATTGATCAGTCCCTGAAGTGGGATCCTGAGTACCAAGAGACGACCCTGAATATTTATTGGAACCTTTCACAGACGGCTTCCCAGGAAAAACCCATAGACCTACTGGTCTGGCCGGAAACGGCGGCACCCTTTTTCTACGGATACGAACAAGGACCCACTCAAAAACTTCACGAAATCGCCGCTTCGGTTCAAGTGCCCATTCTTTTGGGGCTTCCCTGGGTAATTCCTGACGGGGTTTCCCCGCGCTTGCAAAACCGTGCTGCGTTACTGGATCCCGAAGCAGGCATCGTGGCTTCCTATGCCAAACGCCATCTGGTACCCTTTGGGGAATACGTGCCCCTGAAGTCCGTCCTCTTTTTTGTGGAGAAACTTGTAACCGCGGCCGGGGATTTCGTTCCAGGGGAGAATCCCTCCGTTTTTCCCTTCAAGGACACATCCCTTGGGGTACTCATTTGCTATGAAGCCATCTTTCCGGAATTGGCTCGAGACGCTTGGCGCCATGGAGCACGGGTGTTGGTCAACCTCACCAACGACGCCTGGTTCGGTCAAACAGCCGCACCGTATCAACACTTGGAAATCGCACGTTGGCGTGCCGTGGAATGCCGTGTTCCCTTGGTACGATGCGCCAATACGGGCATCAGTGCTGTGTTTGACGCTGCCGGGAGAATCCTCACCTCCCTGCCCTTGAACCTCACCGGTACCACAAGGGCCGAGATCATCCCAGGGAACAAAGCTCCTACCTTTTATATGCGCTATGGAAATGTGTTTGCGTGGAGCTGCACCTTGACGACACTGCTGTGTCTCGTGTATGGGGAGCGGGCTCGGTCGCGACACAGGTCTCGGGGAATTGCCTAGGAGCCTGCCCGACAAGAATTGTTTTTCCAGGAAGTGCAGGCGTCCCAGCCGCACAAATGGCGGGCCGAAGGCCGGCGCTCCCATGAAAAATGCGGTTTCGGCTCCGTGGGGAGGCGAGGCACCCCTTCGCCCCTACAAAATGGCATGGGATGCCTTGGCATGGCGAGTTCTCTGTCATCTTCCTAGGGAACACTTTTCCAATATGCTATATTAAAAAAAATGCTGTCCCAGGACAGCCCGTAAGGAGGGAAACACCATGCTTATCGAAACCTCAGAAATTCGAAACTCCCTAAAAGAACTGCACCAGCGGGTGGACACGTTGGGAGGTTATCTTTGACATTGCTGAAAAACGCCGGCGACTTCAAGAGCTGGATCGGGCAATATCCAAGGAGGATTTTTGGAACGATCCGGAAAAATCCAAGGAAGTCCTAAAGGAAAGAGCTCAGCTTTCGGAAATCGTCTCGGAATTCGAAACGCTGAAAAGGGAACTGGAAGACAACGAACTGCTTCTGGACCTAGCCGTCGAAGAAGACGACGGGGACACCGTCCGTGAAGTAGCCCGTAAGACCAAAGACGTTCAAAAAAAGGTCAAGGCTCTGGAAGTGCGTCAAATGTTGGGCGGCGAAAATGATGCCCGCAACGCCATCGTCAGCATCAATGCGGGAGCCGGAGGCACGGAAGCCCAGGATTGGGCGGAAATGCTTCTGCGCATGTACCTCAGATGGTGTGAACGCCGAGGGTTTCAGACCGAAGTCATCGATCTTCTGGAAGGAGAAGAGGCGGGGATCAAAAGCGCCACCTTTACGGTTTCCGGGCCCTATGCCTATGGGTTACTCAAAGGCGAATCCGGCGTGCATCGCCTGGTGAGAATCTCTCCCTTTGATGCCAGTGGACGTCGGCATACCTCTTTTGCCGCCGTGTTCGTCTACCCCGAAGTGGACGACTCCATTGTGATCGACATCAAGCCTTCGGACCTGCAGATAGACACGTTTCGAGCCAGCGGTGCCGGCGGCCAACATGTGAACAAGACCAGTTCGGCGGTGCGAATCACCCATCTTCCCACTGGCATCGTGGTCCAGTGCCAGAATGAACGTTCTCAGCATCGCAACCGAGATCTGGCCATGAAAGTCCTACGGGCTCGGCTCTATGAAAGGGAGATGCAAAAAAAACAAGCGGAATTGCAGGAACTGCATGACAGCTTGGACGACATAGCCTGGGGAAACCAAATTCGATCCTACGTTCTTCAGCCCTATCGCCTGGTCAAGGACCACCGCACTCAGGTAGAAAAAGGGAACGTGGACAGTGTTCTGGACGGGGAACTGGACGACTTTATGGAAGCCTATCTCCTCCATCAACTTCAAGGCCAATCCCAGATTTCCGCCGCTTCCTCATAATCTTGGAGGCATTGACACTTCCGGATTTCCTATCAAAACCGGTGAAGCACATCGCTACTGTGCTTCGCCGGTTTCATCACACGATCTGGACACGAAGCACGTCGTCTCGAGGATGTAACCGCTCGATCTTCAGCCGCACCATTTCACCGGGTCCCACGGGATGTTCCTGAGGAAGCGGTGCTTGCACTTCCAATAGAAAATCAGGCAAAAGGATGTGGGCGAACTTGGCGTTCTTATCCAGAACGATCCCATGAAGCGTCTGAATGTCTTCCTGTTCCAGGTATCGAAGAATCCAGTAACGGGTCCATTTGCGTTGGACGAAGGCGATCTTGCCCAGCTGGACGCGCATGCGTGTGAGAATCTTTTCCAGCTCTTCTTCCGTATAAGCCGGTCGGCCGTGAAGAAGTGCGGCTTTAATCTGACGCTGCACCACCAGGTCCATGTAACGGCGAATAGGGGAGGTCACGGTGGTATAGGGGTTCATGCCTAGGCTGCAGTGAGGGCCGGGACGTGTTTCAAGTTCCGCCCGAGCAAAGAGACGACGCTGTCGGTAGATATGAAAAATGGGATAATCGCTTTGTACCTGATCTGTTTCGGGACGGCATTCCGCCTGGCACCGATAAATGGCCGGCAGATTCCGTTCAGCCAAGTAAGCGGCAGCACGACCGTTGGCCGCAATCATCCATTCGGAAACGATAATCTGGCTCGGGCTTTCCTTGTCGTATCGCACCAGCTGTATCATGCCATGGTCATTGACACTGATGTGAATTTCCGGCAACGGCAAGAGCACGGCCCCTCTTTCCCGCCGCTCTTCTCGAAGTCGTTCACTGAGGTGTAAAAGAATCTTGAACGCTTCCTCGGTTTCCACCAAGGAGTCCACCTGCTCATAGGTCAGTCGGCGGGTGACTCGAACAATGCCGGGGCGAACGGTCCAACGATGAATCCGACCCTCTTCGTCCACTTCCATGAGAAAGCTCAGGGTGGCTCTGTCTTTCCCCAAGCACAGGCTGCAGGCTTCTTCTGATAAAACCGGAGGGAGCATGGGAATACGTCGATCGGGAAGGTAAATGGATGTTACCCGGGACGCCGCTTCCTCATCCAGCACATCATGCATGCCTACAAAATGGGCGGCATCCGCAATGTGCACCCCCACTTCCCAAAGACCTGTATCCAAGGGGCGAAAGCTCAAGGCATCGTCAAAGTCCCGCGTCGTAGCACTGTCAATGGTGAAAACATCGAGTGCACGAAAATCACTTCGTGCCTCTTCCACACTGACCCTTTGCACAAGGCTCTTGGCGGCGTCCGCCGCCTTCAGAGCTTGCTCAGGAAACTCGATGCTTAATCCCTGCTGGTGTAAGTAAAGGTTTTCGTTTTCAGACCATACCCCTAAACGCACCAGCAGCCGAAAGGCTGCGGCCGGTTGCGCCGTAAGGCCCGCTCGAGCAAACAGTTCCTTGACAAAAGCGGCGCTTTCCGCTTCCTGGCCGAAGAGTCCGAAATCCTGAATCTTTTCTATGATTTCTGGAGAAAATATCTCTTGACGAGTCCCCGGTTTTGATTGCCAAACACGACGCAGCCATTGAGCCCCTTCTTCCAAAAGACGTTCTCTTTCGGCTTCTCGAGCTATTTCTTCGCGGCGACGTTCCACCTGTTCTTCGGTTCTTGCGGCAAAGAAGCCATTTTTGAATTGAAAATACAGACGATCGGCCAACAAAACCCGTTGCACCGCCGCCATATGGTCATCGGTGACTTCGGATGTAAAGACCAGCTCGGCCAAATCCTGAACGCTGTAGGTTTCGGATTCGCCTTCCAGAACTGACCACAATTCCGCCACATTCACCTGTGCAGCCAGGGATTCACGCAGTTGCCGAATGTTCTTGAGAGCTCGAACCAGGTCATCTCGACGCAGCGAAGGATTCAACTTGCCGGGAGAAACCGATACCACGCGCCGAAGAACCAGGTTCATTTCCCGGTTGGTTTCCGTCAGCACATTGAGCCTTTGGTCTTTAACCGCCAGGCAGACTCCAAGAAGCAGTTCCTTGGCCTCAAAAAATTCGACCACCGTCCCGGGACTCACTCCACTCACCTCGGATGGGCTCATGCGCCTTCCCCCAGCCGGCCCACCTGGGCAAGCCGTTCCCGGTACGAATGAATCCCTTTGGCAATGGCTCTTGCCAAGTTGCGTTGGAATTGCGTCTGGGTCAACAACCGTTCTTCCTCAGGGTTGGAAATGAAACAGGCTTCAATCAAAACACTGGGCATTTGAGCACCTAGAAGCACATAAAAGGGAGCCTGCTTGACGCCCAAGTCGCGAAGCTGCACGCTGCTTTCCAGGTTGCGCATCATGCCCCGGTGAATATCTTGAGCAAGACGCGATGATTCATCGATCTTGGTGTGATGTAACAGCTCATTCAAAATAGCTTCCAAGTCACTCATATGCTTGGCTGATGTAGCGTTTTCTCGAGCGGCCAGGCGTGCGGATTCTTTGTCTTTCGAAAAGTTAAGAAAATAGGTTTCAATGCCGCCAAGGCTTGAATCTTCGTGGGCATTGGTATGGATGGAGACGAAGAGATCAGCCTTCTTAGTGTTGGCGATGGCCGTGCGTTCTTCCAGGCTCAAGAATCGATCGGAATCCCGTGTCAGAATCACTTCATAGCCGCCTTCCTTTTCCAAAATCTTTTTCAATTCCTTAGCGATGGCCAGCGTAATGTCCTTTTCGAAGACTCCTCCGGGACCGATGGCCCCTTTGTCTTTCCCTCCATGGCCCGGATCCAGGACGATGCGTCTCACGGTCAACCCCAATTGAGCCACCATACTGGGCATGCCCTTTTTGACGACGGGTTTCGGCACCATAGGGGCTGCGGCGGGCGGCGTTTCCGTTCGAGCCGTTGTGGAGGCTTGCGCTCTTTTCTTGCCCTGCACGTCAACGATAAGGCGAAATGGATCGGCCAAAGAAAAGACGCGATAGGATTCCACCGATTGAAGGCCCACAATCACCTGGGTTTTGTTTTCAAAGGAAGTCGTCAAACGTACGTCTTCCAACAAACCATCCTTGATGGGGATGACCGACTTGACTTGAGGACCCACACTGCAGCGTTCCAGATCGAGGATGATACGTTGAGGCAGCTTCTTCTCGGGGTCTGCGAGCTGTTCACTCCGGCTGTACCGTACGGGACCGCTCAGGTAAACCACCACTCGAGTGTACTCTTCCGCCGACCAGTGACGAATTTTTTCCACGGCGGCTTTGGGCTCTTCTCGGGCTGGTTCTGCAACCTTTGGCACCGCCCAATGCGGCGTTTTTTCCTGGCTGGTCCCCTTAGGTTTGGATGTCGCCTTGTCACCGTTGAGAATCGTTGAAGCCTCAGGAGTCGGCGCCGACGCCGAGGTTCTGAGCTTTTTTGACAATTCTTCAGCTTTTTGCCGAGCCTTTGAGGTCATATCGCCCTGAGGGAAAAGAACACAGAGGCGTGAAAATTCCAAACAAGCCTCTTCTGGTTCCTTCATTTCCATAAGGATTCCCGAAAGAAACAGGGCATCATCGGCCAAGGGGCTTTGAGGAAACCGAAGGGCCACTTGTTTGTAAAAATTGAGAGCGTTTCTATAATCGTTTTCCAATTTGAGAGCGTCATGAAGGCGATGGTAGGACTGAGCGATCATGAAAAGGCACCGATCCGATAAAGTCTGTTTGACATCTTCTTGAAGAATATCAAGAAATTTTTGGATATTTTGTCGAAAGAGGGCTTGATTTTTGGGATCGGACAACTGGTCCACGAGGGATAAATACTGACGGCGCGCCTCATGGTAACGACCCTCCAAGTTCAGAGGTGCCGATCCGTGCACGAAGGCGCTGCCAACAGCCACAGTCAATCCAAAAACCAGCGCACTCCAAAGGCCTTTCGCACTTGTCAAGAATCTTTTCATGGTGATTCTCCACCGCTTGGCCGCGATGTTCCCTGACGAAACATTCCTGAACCTTCGTCCCCTTTGAACCGGGTAGCTGGGTTTTTCCCATCGGGTGAGGTCCTAGGGTTCCACGTCTCTTCATCCTCAAGAGTCTCTTTGCCTTTGGGCACGGCTGCTAGAGGGGAACGCCCCTTAATTTGTTCTTGAAGTCCGTAAAGGGTCTTGAGGGCTGCAAGAGGAGTCATACGGTCCAGGTCCAAAGCCATGATGGCATCCCGAAGCCACTCCACACCGGGTTGAAACAAGCTCATCTGAAACCCCACTCGGGATTTGCGTCGGGGCGCCGAACGAGCCGTGTCTCTAGGTCTTTCAGGAGGCCGATGGCTTCCTGCTTCCAGCTGACTCAGTATTTCCTGGGCTCGAACAATCACTTCTTTGGGAAGCCCCGCCAGACGCGCCACATGAATGCCGTAGCTCTTGTTGGTACCTCCGGGAAGGAGGCGATGAAAGAAAACAATGTCGGTTTCAAATTCCTTGACGGCAACATTGTAATTCTTGACACGAGGCAGTCTTTCCGCCAGTTCCGTCAGTTCATGATAGTGCGTGGCGAACAAGGTCTTTACGCCGACACCGTGCAAATCATGAAGATATTCGGCCACGGCCCAGGCTAGACTCATGCCGTCGAAGGTGGATGTGCCGCGACCGATTTCATCCAAAACGATAAGACTTTTGGGGGTAGCCTGGTACAATATATTGGCCGTCTCTTGCATCTCCACCATGAAAGTGGAGCGACCTCGAGCCAGATCGTCGGAGGCACCCACGCGTGTGAAAATGCGATCCACAACCCCGATGCGGGCCTGCCTTGCCGGAATAAAAGAGCCTATTTGAGCCATGAGCACAAGCAGAGCCGTTTGACGCAAAATGGTGGATTTTCCGGCCATATTGGGGCCGGTGATTATGAGAATCTGCTGATCCCGAGAATTCAGTTGCACATCGTTTGGAACGAAGGCTCCTTCGGGAAGGGATCGCTCAACGACCGGATGACGTCCCTCTAGAATGACAATCTCGTCCCCATCATCCACGACCGGTCGGCCATATCCCCTACGGGCGGCTGTTTCCGCCAACGAAGCCAAAACATCCAGATGCGCCACGTGTTCAGCGGCCTTAAGAATCCTTTCCGCATGTTGCGCCACGCATAAGCGTAACTCCTCGTAATGCCGTTCTTCCAGTTCTCGGCTCTTTTCATCCGCATGCAGAACCTGGTCTTCAAAGTTTTTGAGTTCTTCGGTGATAAATCTTTCGGCGTTGACCAAGGTTTGTCGGCGTATGTAATCATCAGGCACAAGGGCCAAATTGGCTTTGGAAATTTCAATGTAATAGCCGAAAACTTTGTTGTAACGCACCTTCAGGGAACTGATGCCGGTACGCGCCCGTTCTTTGACTTCATATTCGGCCATCCAACCTTTGGCATCCAAGGCCAGGCGTCTGTAATGGTCTAGTTCCGCATCCACACCGGGGCGAATCACCCCGCCCGACGCCAACATGTGGGGAGGATCATCCACAAGGGTTTCCGCGAGACGCTGTGCCACATCTTGCAGGGAATCCCAATCGAAAGCCAACTGTGACAAAAAGGTGCATGAAAAAAGCTGCAGATGTGTCTGAATTTCCGGTAATATTTCCAAGGAGCGTCTCAGCGCCGCCAGATCCCGCGGCCCTGCCGTACCCACACTCACACGGGCGACGATCCGCTCCAGGTCCGCTATCTTTTCAAGGATTTCTCGAAGTTCTGCACGGGTACCCCCTTGATCCATCAATTCGGCCACGGCATCTTGCCTCTGAACAATGGCTGAAACATCCAGCAAAGGATAACGGACCCATTTCTGAAGCAGCCGGGCTCCCATAGGGGTCAGGGTTTCGTCCAGAATATGCAGCAGGGATCCTTTGCGGGTTAAAGTGGCAGCGGCCTGAAGGACTTCCAGATTCTTGAGTGTGGCCTCATCTAGGGCCATGAAATCGCTCGGCCGATACGGTGTGATTTTTCTTAAATGTGCGCAGGTGTTCAGCCGGTTGGTTCGAAGGTAGTCCAAAATGGCTCCCGCGGCCCGCACAATCAAGGGACTTTCCCCGATACCGAAGCTTTCCAGGGAATACACGCGAAAATGGTCCAAAAGTCTTTCCCGGCATCGAGCCACATCAAAGGCCGACTCATCCAGGACCGTCACCGCGACCCCTTGACCTGAAGTCACCTCGGAAATCCACGATGTTTCCTGCCCATCGCCGACAAGTATCTCTTTGGGGCTTACACGCGCGAGTTCACGCAAAAGGGTTTCACGCCCATCGACTTCCACCACTAAAAAATCACCGGTGGAAACATCCACGTAGGCCAGACCATATCGGCTCCCTTTATGGGAAACGGCCGCCAGATAATTGGGATCCTTGGCCGATAGGTTCTGGCTTTCCACCACCAGTCCCGGCGTGATGACACGGGTGACCTGCCTTCGAACCAAACCCCTGGCCTTTTTCGGATCTTCCACCTGGTCGCAGACGGCCACCTTGTGCCCCGCGTTTACCAGCCGAGCTATGTAGCTTTCGGCCGCATGATATGGCACGCCGCACATGGGCACAGGGTTTTCCGCGTTCTTGTCTCGGGACGTGAGGGCAATATCCAAGATGCGCGATGCCGTCACAGCATCTTCAAAGAAAAGCTCGTAGAAGTCTCCCATTCGATAAAGCAGCAAGGCTTCCGGATGCTGTGCCTTGATGTCCAGATACTGCTGCATCATGGGGGTGATCTTGTTCATGAGCGATCACAGTCTGATAGAGGCTCCTCAAGCGGATGCCTCGGAGTGCGGCTCCGATTCCGAAAAGGTCGGAGCCTGACTTTCCTGTTCGGTTTGACCCCGTACCCGAACCTCTTCGACAGCTCTGGCTCTTTCCGCCAAAAGCCTTTCCTTTTCGGCCCTTTCCGCCTGCAGAGCTCTGCGTGTCCGCAAAAAAGGTCGAAACATGAGGAATAGACCGACCAGCAGCCCCACAAATCCTGAAATGAAAATGACCATGAAGACCTTAAGCGTCCAACGCACATCTTCCCTGATAAACAAATACAGCATGAAATCCAAATCCCTCTGAAAAGTGGCCATGTTCTGCCGGACAAAAAGTACCATCACGGCCACAAGCAACAGGGTGGTCACGAACCTAAAGAGCTTCATGGAGTTTCTCCTTGTCAAAATGTGGTCGCAACTTCTCGTAGGTCTGTTTCAAGTGCTCTGGAATGCTTCGCACATCGGCAAAAACCGTCATGAAATTGGTGTCCCCTTCCCATCGGGGCACCACATGAAAGTGTAAGTGGCTCTCCACACCGGCTCCGGCGGCAGCACCTAGATTAAGCCCTACATTAAAGCCCTGAGGTCGCATGAGGGGGCGAATGATTCTCACGCACATCTGTATCTTCCTCATGAGGTCAGTCATTTCCTCCTCCGTGAGACCCTCCAAGTCCGCCACATGACGCCATGGGGCCACTAAAAGGTGGCCGTTGTTGTAAGGGTATTTATTCATCATCACCATGGTCAAGCGACCCCGATAGAGAATCAGGCGTTCCGGATCGCTCAGCCCGCCGCCTTCCGGACAAAAAATGCAGTACGGTTCTCTTTTTCCCAAAATGTATTCCATACGCCACGGCGCCCACAGATTCTGCATGATCGCACTCCTACAGCTGGATAATTTCCGCGTGCAGCGACGTGCCCACTCGCAAAAAGGCCAAAGTCCTTCCTTGAGAACTTCGAGGTGAAAAAACAGAACCCGGATTCAACAAAAGCCGCCCATTCACTTTTTCCAGAAGAGGTCGATGCGTATGCCCGAAAAGAATAACATGGGCCGTATCGAATACTTCCAGCAGATGCGTTTTGATGTCCGAAGCATAGTTCCCGTAACCCCATCCATGGGTCAGGGCGATTTGATAAGAACCCACTCGGAACGTTTTCTTTGTCGGCAGTCTCAAACGCACCGCCGTCTCATCCGTATTGCCGCATACCGCCTCCAGCCGGTACTGCTCGAAATAATCCAATACACAACCCGCCGTCCAGTCCCCAAGATGGACCACCAAATCCGCACCATCGCAGTAACGTGCACACAGGTCTTGCAGTTCCTGCGTCACGTGCGTGAGATGTGTGTCGGAAAGCACCACGATATTCATGCCCATTGGTCGCTCAATTACAAAAAATGCTTTTAATTTCAATGGTTAATTGAGCATATACCAGCCACCCTTTTGAAACACAAGGCTTTTTTGGGCTTTACGGATCCGCAAGCGAGATGTTTCCCCAAACGGCCAAATGATCATGCAGGGTTACCAGAGCCCCTAGCACACCGGGAATGGATTGAATCCAAGTCAAAGCTGGTTCCAAATCATCTTGGTGCCGGACGCGATTCCCTAGGGCTGTGGCGCAGGCATCCGCTAAAGCCGCGTCCTTGGCGAGCACCGTGGCGGCATCCGCTCGGCCCATACTCAGGGAATGGCCTAGGGTTCCGGAGGAAGTGCACACGGCCATAGGTAAATCCTCGGCGGCCAATTTCAGGGCCAGCCGGTCTCGAAACGGGGACTTCTCTCCTGGATACACAGCCACCACAAGATCTTCTTGAGCCACGGCATAGCAGTCCCCCCCGTTTTCGACGATGACCGAACGGGCCCAAGATAGAAGTCCTTCGGCCACGGCTTGGGCAATGGCACCGGCCACGGCGGCCATAGGCCCCACATGAGCTTTCTGGGCGGCTCGCAGCATACGACGCACGATGTCCGGAGCCAGAGGATCGTCGGGCAATGGGGTCAAGGACGTCAAAAAAAGCGGAGCCGTACGGCTGTATTCAAGGATATGGCGTCGAAAGGTCAGGATAAGGTCGCGGGTCTGGCGGCCAAGATCCGCATCGGCCCGTACCCACAAATCCGTTTGTTCCACCTGAACTCGAAAGGCATGCCAAGGGCCTCTTTTGTGCTGTTCCCGATAGAACCTATGAACCGGCTGAGCCCTTTCCATATCATTCCCATTCGATGGTGCTGGGCGGTTTGGAAGAAATGTCGTAGACAACGCGGTTCACTCCGGGGACTTCGTTGATGATGCGATTGGAAAGGCGTGCCAGAAGCTGGTAGGGAATTCGGGCCCAATCAGCGGTCATGGCGTCCACACTTTCCACCGCTCGAATGGCCACCACCTGTTCGTACGTGCGTTCATCGCCCATGACCCCCACGGAACGCACAGGTAACAGCACGGCAAAAGCCTGCCAGACACGGTCGTACCAATTGGCGGCTTCCAGTTCTTCCAAAACAATGGCATCGGCTTGACGAAGGATTCTTAGACTTTCCGGGGTGACTTCGCCGATAATGCGAATGGCCAAACCCGGTCCCGGAAACGGATGCCGCATGATGATGCGTTCCGGCAATCCCAGTTCCCGTCCCAATTGGCGCACTTCGTCCTTGAAAAGTTCCCGAAGCGGTTCGATGAGTTCCAATTTCATGCGTTCGGGAAGCCCGCCCACATTGTGATGCGTTTTGATGGTAGCCGATGGCCCTTTAAAGGACACACTTTCTATAACGTCAGGATACAAGGTGCCTTGGGCTAGGTAGCGGGTCCCTTGGAGTTTGGAGGCTTCCCTTTCAAAGACTTCGATGAAGAGGTTGCCGATGATTTTCCGTTTCTGCTCAGGGTCCGTCACTCCCTTGAGGCGATCGAGAAAGAGATCCGTGGCGTTGACCGAAACCAGGTTGATTTCGAAATGGTCTCGAAAGACCCGTTCCACGGTTTCAGCTTCACCTTTCCGCAAAAGACCGTTGTTCACGAAGAGGCATTGAAGCTGGTCGCCGATGGCCTTATGCAATAAGACGGCCACCACGGAAGAATCCACGCCGCCACTGAGGGCACACAATACTCGGTCGGATCCCACTTTTTCCCGAACCGCGGTGATGGCCGATTCCACAAAACTTTTCATGGTCCAGGTGGGTTTGCAGCCGCAGATATGAAAAAGAAAATTGTCCAATAGCGTGCGGCCGCACGGCGTGTGAGCAACTTCCGGGTGAAATTGCACACCGTAAAGTTTTCGGGACGGGTCAGCCATGGCGGCCACAGGAGAATTGGGACTATGGGCCAAAATACGAAATCCCAAAGGCATGTGCACAATGCGATCCCCGTGACTCATCCAGACGCGTACATCCTTGGCGTCTATATCCTGAAAAAGCACAGCCGGCTCATCCACATCCACAAGGGCCGGGCCGTACTCACGATTTTCGGCACGCTCCACGTATCCGCCAAGAAGGTGTGCCATGAGCTGCATGCCGTAGCAGATACCGAGCACGGGAATACCCAACTGAAAAAGCTCCTGAGAAGCCAGGGGCGCGTTGGCATCATGCACGCTGGAAGGTCCTCCGGACAAAATAATGCCTTTGGGGGCATAGGCGCGCACAGCCTTCAAGTCCATGGAATAGGGATGGATTTCGCAATACACATGGCTTTCACGCACTCTGCGCGCAATGAGCTGTGTGTACTGGGATCCGAAATCCAGAATGAGCACCCGGTCCGGATGCAGAGCATGCCAATCCATAACGGCTCCGTCCTTTATTTCAGATCAACCTGATAATTGGGAGCTTCCTTGGTAATGATCACATCGTGCACATGGCTCTCTTTCAGGCCGGCACTGGTGATCCGCACCACCTGCGTCTTGGTGCGAAGTTCTTCCAGATTACGACATCCGGCATAACCCATGCCGGCACGAAGACCTCCCACCAACTGGTGAATCGTGGAAGCCAAAGGACCTCGATAAGGCACCATGCCTTCGATACCTTCCGGCACCAATTTGGTCGTCTCTTGCACTTGATCCTGAAAATAGCGATCCCGGCTTCCTTCCCTCATGGCTCCCAAAGACCCCATGCCTCGATACACCTTGTAACTACGCCCCTGGTACAGGACGGTCTCGCCGGGACTTTCATCGGTTCCGGCAAAAAGGCTTCCGATCATGACCGAATCAGCACCAGCGGCCAGAGCCTTGACGATGTCGCCGCTGTACTTGATGCCACCATCGGCGATGACGGGAATACCGCGGGGTCGAGCCACGCGAGCACATTCCATGATGGCGGTGATCTGAGGCACCCCGACGCCGGCAATAACCCGGGTGGTACAGATGGATCCAGGCCCTACGCCCACCTTGACCGCATCAGCTCCCGCCTCAATAAGGCTTTCCGCTCCGCCGGCCGTCGCCACGTTTCCGGCCACCACCGGCACCTGAGGATACTCACTTTTGATCCAGCTTACGGTGCGCAAAACATTTCGGGAATGACCGTGAGCGCTGTCCACCACAATTACATCCACTCCCGCCTTGACCAGGGCTTGAACCCGCTCCGGCGTGTCCGCACCGGCTCCCACGGCGGCACCCACTCGCAACCGACCCAAATGATCCTTACAAGAATTGGGATATTTCTTGACCTTCATGATGTCTTTAATGGTGATCAAACCTCGAAGTCGGCCGGTATCGTCCACCACAAGCAGCTTTTCAATACGTCTTTCCTGCAGAAGCTTTTTGGAATCCTCCAAGGATATGCCCACAGGAGCCGTTACCAGATTGTCCTTGGTCATAAGCTCGGAAACCGGTCGTGTCAGATCCGTTTCAAAGCGCAGGTCCCGATTCGTGATGATCCCCACCAGTTGATCGCCTTTGACCACAGGAACCCCCGAAATACGGTACTGGGACATGAGTTCCATCACATCGCCGATGGGCTGATCTGGATGAACCGTGATAGGATCCACGATCATACCGCTTTCCGACTTCTTGACCTTATCCACTTCACGTGCTTGCCGCTCCACACTCATATTCCGATGAATGATCCCAATACCGCCTTCTCGAGCCATGCTGATGGCAGTTTCGGATTCCGTAACGGTATCCATGGCGGCACTGACCAAGGGAATTTTCATGGAAATCCCCGCCGCCAGGACGGTGCTCACGTCCGTTTCCGCCGGAAGAACCTCCGAATAGGCAGGAACAATAAGAATATCGTCAAAGGTCAGAGCTTCCGGAATATGATGCATCATTTTTTCATCCATGAGCTTTCTCCATGTGCTTGGCATCCATTGACATCGGGCGAACCTGTACGTCCACTCTGAGTGTCCAATGTTGTTTTTTCCGTATTTCAATCCAACCGCCAAACCCATTGAGGGGATACACCGCTTTGGGTTGCGGCACCTTGCAAGAGATCCAGGAGAAGACCTTCGAGTAAGCCTGCATCGGAAACAAGCATGTGGAAGGCCCCGAAACAATCCAGAATCTCTTTCACAATCACGACTCCTCCCAAAATAATGTCCTCACGGCCGGGTTCCAATCCCACAAGACCTCGTCGCGCTTCCAGGCTCAAGGAAGCCAGGAACCGGACCGTCTCGGCGATCCATGCTTTGGTCAATGTTCGATTGTTGATGCGATACGGAACATAGGTATCCATGCGTGCTTCCATGGCCGCCAGAGTGGTGACCGTCCCGGCTGTCCCGGCAACGGTCCATTTCTTCCCGGATAGAGAAGCCTTCTGCAGCGTCTCGAAGATGCTTTCCACAGCCGGCTGAAGCACACGACGTGCATGACGAGCAGCCTGATGCACCTGTTCCATGGACACGGGGGCTTCTTGAAAATACGTTTCGGTAAGAGTGGCGGCTCCAAGGAAGACACTGCCGATCCATAAAGGCCATGGGGAGTGTCGATCCACCAGAGCCAATTCTGTGGAGCTTCCTCCCAAGTCAAAGCACACCACAAGATCGTTTTCGGGTTGCAGCACGCTCAGCATGCCTTGAAGAGACAAGGCTGCTTCTTCAGCTTCCGTAAGAATCGACACCTTCCAAGGCGCCATGGCCTGAACCCGGCGAATAAAATCGAATCCATTGGAGGCCTTCCGTACCACCCCTGTGGCTCCACAACGCACGGCACGAGGCGAAAAATTTTGAAGATGAACCGCTATGTCGGAAAGGACGGCGGCAGTACGTTCCATGGCCCGGTCGGTCAGAAGACCGTTTTCCAAAAACCCTTGAGCCAGCCGAGTCACATGGCGTTCGTTGTGCAAAGGGTAAAGCTTTCCATCGGCATGCCACTCCGCCACCAGCAGGCGCACGGTATGGGAGCCAATATCCACCGCCGCGTAACGGCCCCACGGACCTTCAAAACTGCTGGATGTGGCAAAGGCCGAGGACGACATCGTTGTCTTTTCTCATCCTTTATGTTTACTTTGCCTATAGGGGTTTCGGCCCAGGGGGCCGAAATCCGCCATTGGGCTTCCAACGCACTTCACCACAAGAAGGAGAGGGATGCCTATGATTCTGGAAATCAACCCCCGCAACCCGGAACCGCGCAAGATCAGACAAGTGGCCGAAGTTCTTGCCAAGGGAGGAATCATCGCTTATCCCACGGACACCTATTACGGTATCGGGTGCGACTTGTTCAACAAGTCGTCCATTGAAAAGATCTATAAACTCAAACGCCGATCCCCTCAGCAGCCCTTCAGCTTCATTTGCAGCGACCTCAAAAGCATCAGTGAATACGCTCAGGTCACCAATTATGCTTACAAGACCATGAAACGGCTTCTTCCCGGTCCCTACACCTTCATTCTGGAAGGATCCAGGCTTGTCCCTCGTATCATGCTCACCAAACGCAAAGCCGTGGGTATCCGTGTGCCGGACCATCCCATATGCACCGCTATCGTCAAGGAATTGGGACATCCTGTGATCAGTACCACCGCCACGGACCCGGAATCCGGTCGTATTCTGGAAACGCCGCAGGAAATTCGAGAAGTCCTGGGGCATTCCTTGAACCTTATCGTGGATGGCGGCCCCGTTCCTGGACGCCCCTCCAGCGTTATTTCTCTGATTGAAGACATTCCCGAAGTCCTTCGAAAAGGCGGCGGGAATGTGGAAATTTTTCAAACCCCTTAGACTAATGCCCTAAAAGGAGCTCATAGCGTACCGGGCACAAGGCCGGGTCCAGCACTTGGTCCAGGACCTTGAGCCCGGTAGCTCCCAGAAGAAGGCGCAATAGGCCGCGGCGATCTTTTTCCGCATACACCAGACGTGGTTCTCCCACGATACCCCCCAGTTCTTTGGCCTTGGCCACAGCGTCTTGAAAATTGCCCAGAGCATCCACAAGTTTGAGTTCCAAAGCCTTTTCACCGCTCAGCACACGACCGTCCGCCACAGCTTGCACTTGATTCGGCGAGAGACGTCGTCCGGCGGCCACATCCTTAATGAACTGCGTGTGCATCCCTTCCACGGTTTCCTGAAGCAAAGCGATTTCAGCCTCGGTTATTTCTCGTCCTGGATTCCCCACGTCCTTGAACCGACCGCTTTTCACCGTCACGGTACGATACCCCACCTTATCGAACAACCCTTGCAAATTGGGTAGATGGGCCACCACACCGATACTTCCGGTGAGGGTTCCCGGGTTGGCGATGATGTAACTGGCCGCCGCCGAGGCGTAATAGCCTCCCGAAGCAGCCACGCCGCCAAAGGAGGCTACCACAGGTTTTTCCGCCGCCGTTCGCTGCACTTCACGATACACTTCCTGACTGGCTCCCACACCGCCTCCGGGAGATTCCACACGCAACACCACCGCCTTGACCAAAGGATCCTTTCGAAACTCGCTCAAAGACTCCAACACAGGTCGAGCGTCCGTCAAAAGTCCTTCGATTTCCACCACACCGATTCGGTTGGGCTCCTTTGTCCATTCCCATTGGGGAGCTAGAAGCCAAAGATACAAGCCCACAAAAGGCACAAGCACCACAAAAGCGATCATAAGAAGAATTTTCAAAGTCTTTTTGAACATAGCCTTTCCCTCAAAAGCAAACACCCGGCATCACACAAAGCCGGGTGTTCGATAACCCAAAGGCAAGAACACGAACATCAGGTTTGGGAAAAGCGCCGAGTTTTATTCTTCCTGGGCACTTTCCGCGTTCTGGCGCGCTGCCGCTTCCAAAACTTCTCTCAAGTTGGTGGTGGCGGCTTTGGGGCTGTTTATGTATTCCTTGTACTCGCTACGTTCTTCGTGTTCTTCGGCCTTCTTGATGGACAAGCCGATCTTTCGGTCTTTGGGCGAGATATTTATCACCTTGGCCGTCACCTGGTCCCCGACTTTGTATTCGTCCGGAGCTCCCTTGGCCTTTTCCTTGCCGATTTCCGAAACATGCACCAGCCCTTCGATGCCCTCTTCCAGCTCCACAAAGAGGCCGAAGTCGGTCACATTGGTCACCGGCCCCGTAATTACGCTGCCCACCGGATAACGTTGAGCCACGCTTTCCCATGGATCAGGTTCCAACTGTTTGATACCCAAAGAAAATCTTTCGTTTTCCTTATCAATATTCAAAACGATGGCCTGAACTTCTTGACCTTTCTTATAAACCTCTGAAGGATGTCGAATACGCTTGATCCAGGAAATATCCGAGATGTGCACCAGGCCGTCGATCCCTTCATCAATGCCGATGAAGATGCCGAAGTCTGTGATGTTTTTAATCTTGCCGGAAATGATGGTTCCAACAGGATATTTTTCGGAAATGACACTCCACGGATTGGGTTCCAACTGCTTCATGCCCAAAGAAATACGCTTTCGGGCGGGATCGATGCTCAAAATCACAGCTTCCACCTTGTCCCCGACACTCAAGATCTTGGACGGATGCCGAATCTTGCGTGTCCAGGACATTTCAGACACGTGAATGAGTCCTTCAATACCTTCTTCGATTTCCACAAACGCCCCGTAGTCCGTCAAACTGACCACCTTGCCTTGAATCTTGGTGCCCACGGGGTACTTTTCAGCGGCGTTGGTCCAGGGATCAGGCTGAAGCTGCTTAAGGCCCAAGGAAACCCGCTCGTTTTCTCGATCGAAATGAAGCACTTTAACCTTGATGGTATCTCCAATCTGGCACAATTCCGAAGGGTGTCCCACGCGACCCCAACTCATGTCCGTAATGTGCAGCAGGCCGTCGATACCTCCCAGGTCCACAAAAACACCATAGTCGGTGATATTCTTGACCACGCCTTCCATGACCTTGCCCTCCTCCAACAGTGACAAGGTCTGGCCTTTCTGACGTTCTCGTTCCTTTTCCAAAAGCACGCGCCGAGACAACACCACGTTGCGGCGTTTCTTGTTGTATTTGAGGATCTTGAAATCAAAGGTTTTGCCGATGAGGGCATCCAGGTTGCGTACAGGACGCAGATCCACTTGTGAGCCCGGCACAAAGGCTTGAATGCCGATGTCTACAGCCAAACCTCCCTTGACCCGGGAGACCACCTTACCCTGAATGACACCGTCTTCATTGTAGATACGGCTGATGTCGTCCCAAACTTTTATCTTTTCCGCCTTTTCTTTGGACAGAAAGACGGTTCCTTCATCGTCGTCGTGGTATTCCAAAAGCACGTCCACCTCGTCTCCGATGGCAACTTCCAGATTCCCCTTTTCATCCTTGAATTCGGAAATGGGAATCTCTCCTTCGGACTTGTAGCCGATATCCACCATGACATAGTCATCCGAAATTTGGACAACCCTTCCTCGAACGACTTCCCCTTCCTGAATGTTGCCGAAGCTCTGGGCATAGAGCTTCTCAAAGCTGTCGCCATCCACATCATCCGTGTCGGCTTCGTGATCCGTTAAGACTTCCTGCATTTTTTGCTGCTGCATTTCTAAATTTTCCGTGGTTTCTTTCGTCATCATTGAACTGACTACCCCCTTGTCCGAATTTCGGCTGACGCCGTCTTTACTGGGTGCGCACCATAGCAGACACGCCAACCCTTGACAATGCTAATCTGCACGGGATCTTTGAGCCCCGGTCTCTTTTTTCGCGTTCGTCACGAGATCCGTCACGACCTGCAGCACCTGAGTAACGGAAAGCCCCGAAGTGTCGATGACCACCGCACCATCGGCAGGTTTCAAAGGCGCTAGAAAGCGATTGGCATCGGCATGGTCTCTCGATTCAATGGCCTGCAAGACAGCCTGAAAATCAGCCTTCGTTCCTTGTTCATGGTATTGGGCCACACGACGTCTGGCCCTTTCCTCGCTGGAGGCTGTAAGAAATATTTTGACTTCAGCCGTGGGAAACACCACCGTGCCCATGTCCCGACCTTCGGCCACCACAAGAGATGTGTCGCTCAGACGTCTTTGCTGTTCCAAAAGGAATCGGCGTACGGGTTTCTTTTGAGCGATGCTGGAAGCGGCTTGAGTGATTTCCGGGCTGCGAATTTCCAAGCCCAAGGAAACCCCTTGCCAAAAAATGTGAAGTTTCTGGTCTTGAACGACAAAGGCAAGGGGCAACGTCGGCAGGACTCGCTCCAGGGTGGCATCATCGGCGTCCAGTAGACGCTCTTGCGTCAAAGCCCAGGCCACCGCACGGTACATGGCTCCGGAATCCAAATACACGCCCCCAAGCCTTTCGGCCAGGAGTCGAGCAATGGTGCTTTTTCCGGAACCTGCCGGTCCGTCAATGGCAATGATCATGGTTGGAACTGTTCCAAAACCTTGGCAAAAGTCCGAAGAAACCGCTCGTTTTCTTCAGGAAGTCCCACATTGACACGAACATAACGATCAAGCCCGTAGGCATTCATGGCTCGAATAATTACCCCTTCGCGAAGCATGGCTTCATAAACCTTTTTGGCGTCTACGGGAACAGCAATGAGAAAGAAATTGGTCGAGGTACGTAGATAAGGGACCCCGAGAGCCTCAAGGCCTCGATACAGAAACTTCAAGCCTTCATGGACCACGGCACGGCTTTTTTCCAGGAACTCATCGTCATCCAGAGCCGCCAGAGCGGCCGTTTGGGCCAGAGTACCCACATTGAAAGGCTGACGTACGCGGTGCAGAAAGGACGCCAATTGAGGATCCATAACACCGTAGCCGATGCGAAGGCCCGCCAAACCATAAGCTTTGGAAAAGGTGCGCGTCGTCACGACCCAGGGCCCTTGCGTGGAAACGAAATCCAACCCGTCAAAGGTGGAACCCATGGGAGCAAATTCGATATAAGCTTCGTCAATCACAACCACGACGTCGGAAGGCAGTTTTTGAAAAAAGTCTCGAAAAGCCTCTTCGGATAAAACGGTTCCGGTGGGATTGTTGGGATTATTGACGAAAATGAGACGCGTTCGATCGGTAACGGCCCCGAGGATTCCTTCTAAATCAATGGCAAAATCTTTTAAGGGCACAGAGACCACCGTGCCGCCTACCGTCTGGACGGCCAGCTGATACACGAGAAAGGACGGGTTAGGAATGACCACCTCAAGCCCGGGTCGAATCAAGGTTCGAATGACCAGCTCAATGATTTCATTGGACCCGTTGCCCAAGACCACCCCTTCCATGGGGACTTTCAGTTTTTCGGCGATCCTTCGGCGGAGATAATACCCGCTACCGTCCGGATAGCGGTGCAGACCGCCAAGCTTTTCTCGAATGGCCGCCACAGCCTTTGGTGAAGGTCCCAAGGGATTTTCATTGCTGGCCAGTTTGATGGAATTGGTGATCCCGAGCTCTCTTTCCAGCTCTTCAATGGGCTTACCGGGCGGATAAGGATCAATGGCGGCGATATGCGGGGGCACCAAGCGAGAAACCAAGAGATTCGGGCTCCTTTCACAGGTCGTGGGCTTTGATGAAGTTTACGCAAAGGCTTATAAAAAAGAGCCGCTCAAAACGCAAGCTTTTGTGGTGTCTTGATCCGGTTCTGTTAATATGTTTTAAATGACCCTCAAGGAGTGGGTGGCGTTTTGACGACCGGCACACAGGATTCCTCATCAAACATGCAAACCGAAATGGCGCCGGGAAAAACGCCGTCATAAAAGGGAGGCGGACGCAAAAGATGGTCAAGAAAAAACAATCCTTAACGCCAATGCTGGACGAGGACCTTCCGCCCGAGAGCATTCAGGAAGAAGAGCTCTTGTTCGAAACTGAGGATTTTTCTCTTCAGGATGAAACGATTCCGGACACGCCTCGCACTGACTGGCCTCAGGTCTACGATCCTTTACGAGCGTATCTAGAAGAAATCAAGAGATACCCTCTGTTGAGCCGGGAAGAAGAAACCCAATTGGCCATTCGATACAAGGAAAAGGGCGATCTGGAAGCGGCCTACAAACTGGTCACATCCAATCTGCGACTTGTGGTGAAGATCGCCATGGATTTTCAGCGCCACTGGATGCAGAATCTCATGGACCTCATTCAGGAAGGAAACATCGGCCTCATGCAGGCGGTCAAAAAATTCGACCCGTACCGAGGCTATAAATTCTCTTATTACGCCTCTTTCTGGATCAAGGCCTACATCATCAAATTCATTATGGACAACTGGAAGCTGGTCAAAATCGGGACCACCCAGGCTCAAAGGAAACTCTTTTTCAATTTGCGCAAAGAAAAAGAACGTTTGGAAGCCCAAGGAATCGAAGCGAGTCCCAAACTGCTAAGCCAGCGTTTGGATGTGAAGGAATCTGAAGTGACCGAAATGGACATGCGGTTGGCAAGCGGCGAAATCTCCTTGGATGCACCCCTGGATCATGACTCCACCGACACCCATAAGGCCTTTTTGCCGGCTCGAGAAATTCCCGCAGACGACCTGCTCGCCGATGCCGAAGCCAAAGCCATTCTCCAAGAAAAGCTGAAACGATTTCGAGAAGGCCTTAAGGGCAAGGAGGCTGTCATTTTCGATCATCGACTTCTAGCCGATGAGCCCATGACCTTGCAGGAAATCGGAGATCAATTTGGTATCAGCCGTGAACGGATTCGACAAATCGAAAGCCGCTTGAAGAAAAGACTCAGAGCTTACCTGGAAGAGGAAGTCGAAGATTTGGAGCTTCTTCAAGAAAGTCTCATCGACGCCTCATGAAAAAGCAGGCGGGAGCCCGAAACCCTAGGCCCGTAGACTTTTTAGCCAACAGTCGGCACGGCGGGGACAAGGTTTAGGAAAAGGTTTATCATTTTGTGCCCGAAGGGGTGCATCGGTGCGTGGTCCCTTCGCTTTTGTGACAGGGCTTACCGACTTCCCTAGTGAGCGGATGGAAAGGCTGAGGATCTTCATGAGACTTCAAGGCAGTGCGGCGTCAAAGGTCACCAAACGCAGCGCGTTTTGGCCGAGAATCGCCGTCTTTTCTTCAGGCATGAGCCCAGCCTCGTCCATGTCCTTTTCATAGCGGCTTGGGGGCAACAAAGGATAGTCGCTGCCAAAAAGGATTCGGTCACAACCTACAATGTCAAGGGCCTGCCGATACACGCTGCTGCGATAAAGAAAGGGCGATGCAGCGGTGTCATAATACACATGGGCTAGTATCTGCGGCGCTTCCTTTTTGAGCAGTTCGTAAAAAAAGAGGCCTCCTCCCCAATGGGCCAAAATCAGAGGCACGTCCCGACACATGGAAGCCAGCTGGTAGTAAAAGCCCAAGCCAAAAGGCGCCTTTCCCGGGTACAGGTGGCCAACGGGCTCGTTGGCATGCACAAGCATCAAACGTCCGAATGAACGGCACAACGTCATGAGCGCCTCATAGGCTTTCAAAGCCCGTCTTTCGTCACAAGCCTCATACACTGCCAATTCTCCTAGACCTGCAACCCCGGCCTCCAGGCATCGGGAGGCCTCGTTCACAGCCCAGTCAGAAAGAGCGTCAAAGCAGGCCAGGGGTATCAGCCGTCGTGAATTTTGTGCCGCCGATTCCAGCACGTAGTCGTTATGGCGTCGAGCCGTTTCCCGATTCTTCCACGGGAACCCAAAAATCACGGCGCCGTCCACACCGTTTTGCTCCATGGCTTCCAGCACGGCAGGCGTATCGACCAAGCGTGCTTTAGGATGGCCGTACAAAGCACGAAAGGCAGGCTCTCCGTCAAAAAAACGTTCTCGATCCGCGACCACTTCAGGAGGAAAACTGTGGACGTGAAAATCTATTTTCATCGTTGTCTCCTTCAGTGTTAAGGACATGAAGGCTACAGAAGGTTTTCAAGTTAACGCAAACCCTTGCAAGGAGGCAATTGTGAAAGATTCCGGGAGAAACCCTTCCAGCTCTGTTCTCTCACCCCAGGAAGTCCATAAGGCACGTACGACCGCTCGATTGGCCATCTTTGAAGCCGGCTCCTATATACGAGAAAAATTTGAATCCCAAGGCCTTCAGGTGGAAAGCAAAGGGGTTTCTGATTACGTCACCGAAGTGGACCGATTCTGTGAAGAGCTCATTCTAAAGCGTCTTCGATCTTCTTTTCCAGACCACACCTTGATGTCTGAAGAACGAGCTGTGGAAAACCATTCCCCTTCCCATGTCTGGATCGTGGATCCCTTGGACGGCACGACCAACTTCATTCATGGATTTCCCATGATTGCCATTTCCATTGCTCTGGCGGTTCGGGGCACCGTGGTTATGGGATGGGTGTTCGATCCTTTGCGACGCGAACTCTTTGAAGTGCATCAGGGTGTCGGAGCCTGGTGTAACGATCGTCCTCTTCCTTCGATTCCTCAAAAACCCTTGCACGAGGCCCTTTTAGCCACAGGGTTTCCTTTCCGTTCCAAAAAGTTTTTGGACCCGTATCTTCAAGTTTTTAAGGAAGTCTTTGCTGAAGTCACCGGTATTCGAAGGGCCGGATCCGCCGCCCTGGATCTTGCCTACGTCGCAGCCGGCCGCGTGCAAGGGTTTTGGGAAATCGGGTTGAAACCCTGGGACATAGCTGCCGGAGCCCTCCTCATTCAAGAAACCAAGGGATTGGTTACAGATTTTTGGGGAAGATCGGCTTACCTGGAAAGCGGCCACATCGTGGCCGGATCTTCTCTTGTTCACCGTTTTCTACTGGAAAAAATCGAACCCCTTCGAGAAGCTCTTGGCCCAATACTCTGAGGTTTTTTGACCCCGGGAACCATAACCGGAGAAGCACAACAGAACCACGCGCCGGCGGCTCAAACCGCTCGACCATAGCCCAGCTGAACCAAAGGATCCCTGTAGGGGCGCACCGATGTGTGCGCCCCTAATTCCAACAAAGGACGAATGATTTCAGGGCGGACACATAAATCCGCCCCACAGGCCGTCTTACGTGCTGGATCTAAAGGTCCAGAAGGCCCATGGTCTGGGAGTGGTTTAGGGCGGGCACATAGGTCCGCCCCTGCAAGTCATTTTTTGTGGCGGGAACACGGGTCTGACCCCTTGGGTTCAGGAATGAGAAGACGAAAACCAGTGAAGCTCGCTTTTCTCCATTCCAGGGCGGCTGCTTACTCCTTGGTCCAGGTGGTTGGAGGAACCACATTCATGGCCATAAGTTTTTTGCTGGTTTCATAAACCACTTCCATTTTTCTTGGGGTGAGCACATGGCTCACGACTCCTAGCCCGAAAACAGGATGCCAGATCAGGTCCCCTTCCTTGTACGACTCAGACATGTTGTATTCAGGAACCCCTTCCCGGCTTGCTTCCAAAAGGCGAGCACGCCAGTCTTCCTCCGTTTTGGGCTTGGGACTCCCCTTGAGAAGCACCGACGGCATCATGTCGTCTTCGTCTTCTATGAGGATCCCTTCCTCTTCGTCCTCAAAATCCAGATCCGCGCCGCCTTCAAAATCCAGGCTGTCGTCTTCGTAATCTTCCATCAAATCATCTTTATCCACGTCTTTGGCCATCGCAACACTCTCCATCTTCATTCTGGGCTTTACCCCGCAAGGTGCCGAGACTATTAAAACCGAGTTGTGTGCAGGTCAAGCCTTTTCCCGTATGGAAACTCGAAACCCTTCTCAGGCACCGGAGGCTGCGGATGTTCAAGGTTTTCGTCACCCATATCCTTCCTGTGTTTTCCATCATCGGTTTGGGCTATGTGCTCATGCACCGCCGATTCGTGGGAGATGTTTTCATCGCCTCAGCCAATCGACTGGTGTATTACGTGGCTGTCCCCGCCATGCTCTTTCACGAAGTCGCCCGATCTTCCTTTTCGCAAAACTTTCACGCCGGCGCCGTGCTATCCATGTTGGCCGGACTTGCCATTGTGACCACCGCCGGTTTTACCATCGCCCATTCCATGGGCCGACCCAATGCTTTTAAGGCGACCTTTGTGCACAGCACTTTCCATGGGAATCTGGGTTATATGGCCTATGCCATCGCTTTCTATGCCTTGGGAGAAAAAGCCTTTGCGCAAACCGCCATTTTGAGCAGCTTTCTCATTGTGGCACAAAATCTCCTCGCCGTATGCGTTTTTGCCTACTACAAACCCACAAACCAAAGCCCGTCCGGAATCGGAAGCTTCGATCCCATGGAAACCCTTAAACGTATCGTTTCCAATCCCATCATCGTTTCGGTAACGGCCGGAACACTTTTTTCTTACCTTTCCCTTTCACTCCATCCGGCCCTTTCACAATCCCTGAAAATCCTTTCCGGTATGGCTCTGCCTCTCGCCTTGTTACTTATCGGCACCTCTCTTTCCTTTAAATCGCTGACAAAGCTGCTGCCCGCCATGAGTGCCATCGGTGCCTTGAAGCTCCTTCTTTTTCCTTTGATCACCTATGGGCTCATGCGCTCCTGGCACGTTCCTTCCTCCTTCTACACCCCCGTGCTCATTCTGACAGCAGCCCCTCCCGCCACCATCACCTATATCATGGCCTCGGAACTGGGCGGGGACACCGAACTGGCCGCCGCAGCCACCTCACTTCTAACTATGGTCTCCGGCTGCACCTACGCCGTGCTGCTTTCTTTTCATGGATGAAAAGCACGCAAAACCATGATGATCTTAAAATGAATGTGCACCGAAGGGTGAAACTCTGCACTCGACCTTGTGAGGCTTCAGAAGGGTTTTCGGTCCAGGGTGTCTTCGTCTTCTTCGGAAGAGAGGCCATGCTTAACGAGTCGATATCGAAAAGAACGAAAGGTCAGCCCGAGAAGCTGTGCAGCCTTTTGTTTGGAGCCTCCGCATCGTTCCAGAGCCTGTAAAAGCAGGCTTTTTTCCAGGTCCTCAAGATACTTGGGAAGATTTAGGCCCTTTTCAGGCAAAACAGGCAAACCTGGTTGGTATTCTTCCTGACGTTTTTTTCGAGACGTGGCGATGGTCAAGCTTTCAGGGAGAATAATACTCGAAGATTCCAAGGCCACACCGCGTTCGATAATGTTTTCCAGTTCTCGAACGTTCCCCGGAAAATCGTACTGTTTCAAAATATCCATGGCGTAAGATGAAATTTTTTGAATATCCTTCCCGAAGGCTTTAGAAAATTTGGCCAGAAAATAGTCTGCAAGAAGAGGAATATCTTCCTGCCTTTCCCTCAAGGGAGGTATCCTTAGATGGATGACGTTCAATCGAAAATATAAATCTTCACGGAACTGACGCTCGATCACCATCTGCTCCAGATCTCTGTTGGTCGCAGAGATAATGCGCACATCCACGGGAACATCGGTGGTATCTCCAAGCATACGAATGGTTTTTTCCTGAACCAGGCGTAAAAGCTTGACCTGAAGGCTTGGAGACAATTCCCCGATTTCATCCAAAAAAAGGGTCCCGCCTTGAGCGGCTTCCACCAGCCCTTTACGGTCCATGGTGGCGCCCGTAAAGGCTCCTTTGCGGTACCCGAAAAGTTCGCTTTCGATAAGGGATTCCGGAACGCCGGCGCAATTGACCACCACAAAGGGTTTTTCGGCTCGAGCGCTTCTTTTATGGATGGCTTTGGCCACCAGTTCCTTGCCTGTACCGCTTTCTCCGGTAATCAACACATTGCTGGTGGTGGCTGCCACACGTTCAATGAGTTCATAGATCTTTTTCATGGCCGGGCTTTCGCCGATCATGCAGCCGAAATGCAAGGGGCCTTGGCGGGCATGGGGCGGCACTTCTCGGCCCTGAGTCTTCAAGGCGTTTTGAATGACCCGGCGCATCTCATCAATTTTGAAGGGTTTGGGCAAATAGTCGTAGGCCCCTTCACGCATGGCGGCCACGGCCGTTTCGGTACTGGCATAGGCCGAAATCATAATCACCACCGTGGAAGGAGACAGTTGTTTACATTCCCTGAGAACTTCCAGACCGTCTACGGGTTTCATGCGAATATCGGTGATGACCAAATCAAAGCGCTGTTCTTTGAGAATCTTCAGGGCTTCCGTGCCGCTGGCCGCACAGTGCACCACATAGCCTTCTTTCTGGAGCATGATCTCCAGAAATTCACGCATGCTCCTTTCATCATCCACCACGAGGATTCGGCGTCCGTCGGCATGGTAGGACATGCGAATGTACGCTCCTTAAGGAAAAGGATAACGCACGAGGCCATTCACCAGGGTCATGACGGCCCTCCCTTTGACGGACCATCCTCGAAACGGACAGTTACGCCCTTTGGATTGAAAGGTTTCGGGATCGATCACGTGTTCCGCATTCGGGTCAATAATGGTTATATGGGCCGGCGCACCCTTTCGAAGGCTTCCAAAAGGGATGCCCAAAATTTTCGAAGGATTCCATGTGACCTTGGCCAAAATATCCAGGGGATCGCCGACCCCTTCTTCAATAAGGTTCAGCACCAAAGGAAGGGCGGATTCCAGGCCGATCATGCCATTGGCAGCATCCTGAAATTCCGTGTCTTTTTCCAAAAGGCTGTGCGGTGCATGGTCGGTGGCGATGACATCGATGGTGCCGTCCGCAAGGGCTTCCTTGATGGCTTCCACGTCTCGGCGAGTCCGCAACGGAGGGTTGACCTTGTAAACCGTGTCAAAACCTTCCACGAATTCGTCGGTAAGGGTGAAATAATGGGGAGCCGTTTCACAGGTCACAGGAATGCCTCGGCGTTTTGCTTCACGGAGAATCCACACCGAAGCTTCGGTGCTCACATGAGCCACATGAAGGCGGCCACCGGTGAGCTCGGCTAAAAGCACATCACGGGCGATCATGACGGCTTCCGCAGCCGCGGGAATACCCTGAAGCCCCAATCGAGTCGACATAACGCCTTCATGCATGTGGCCCCCTTGGGACAGGGCCGTCTCTTCGGCATGCGTGATCACCAGCAAGTCAAAGGCTTTGGCGTATTCCAGGGCTCTTCGCATAAGAGCCGCGTTCATCACGGGACGTCCATCATCAGAAACAGCCACCGCACCCGCTTCACGAAGTTCTCCAAATTCGGCCAGTTCTTCACCTTTAAGACCTTTGCTGATGGCGGCTACAGGGTAAACATGGCAATGCCCTTGTTCGAAGGCTCGACGTGTTATGAAAGAAGTCACCGCCGCACAATCGTTGACCGGTTTTGTATTGGGCATGCAGGCCACAGCTCCGAATCCTCCGGCCACAGCGGCGGCGGTTCCCGTCATGATGGTCTCTTTGTACTCTTCGCCGGGTTCCCTGAGGTGCACATGCATATCCACCCACGCCGGGACCACCCATTTTCCGGTCACATCGATCACGCGGGTTTGGGAAGACGGCGACACGGCATGAGGTTCCCACACCAGCTCATGAATTACCCCATTCCGTATAATGAGGTCCCCGATTCTATCGATTCGCCTTTGCGGATCCAGAATACGACCGCCACGCAGGACGATCTCCACAGCTCCCTCCCTTGTCGTCATCGGGTCATGAAACCCATTCAGTCGGCCGATTCGTCTCTTTGCACCAAGAGGTAAAGCAGCGCCATGCGCACCGCCACACCGTTGCTCACCTGATCCAAAATGACGGCATGGGGGCCGTCGGCCACTTCCGGGCTTATTTCCACACCGCGATTCATGGGCCCCGGGTGCATGATGAGCACATCAGGCTTGGCGTGCGCCAGTTTTTTGGAATCGATGCCATAATAGGCGGCGTATTCCCGCAAAGAAGGCAGCAACCCCTGACCCTGCCTCTCCTTTTGAAGCCTTAGAACCATAATCACATCCGCCTCTGGAATCACCGGCTCCAGACGCAGGGAAACCGTTACCGGCAGATGTTCGAGATGCGAAGGCAGAAGCGTCGGTGGGCCGCATACCACAACACGAGCCCCCATTTTGGTCAGGCCCCAGATGTTGGACCGGGCCACTCGGCTGTGCGCGATATCCCCCACAATGAGCACCGTCAAGCCGTCCAGGCGACCCTTGTGCTGGCGAATGGTCAGCATGTCCAAAAGGGCCTGAGACGGATGTTCGTGCATGCCGTCTCCGGCATTGATCACGGAAGCCTTGGTACGCTGAGCAATGCGATGTGGAGTCCCCGAAGCCGAATGCCGAATAATGAAAACGTCCGGCTGCATGGCTTCCAGGTTCTTCACCGTGTCCAGAAAGGTCTCCCCCTTCACCATGGAACTGGTGGAAGTACTAATGCTGTAAGTATCCGCGCTGAGCCTCTTGGCGGCGATGTCAAAAGAGGTGCGGGTTCGTGTGCTGGGTTCATAGAACAGGTGCACAACCGTTTTGCCTCGAAGGGTGGGGACTTTCTTGATGGACCGTGTGTTGATTTCCTTAAGGGATTCGGCGGTGTCGAGAATGGTTTCAATTTCATCCACCTCCAGATCCCTCATGCCGAGTAGGTCTTTTCTCGAAAAGGCCATGGGCACATCCTCAATGTGTTTCCTAAGACCTCAAAATAGTTTTTTGTGAAAATACCATTTTTCAGACTGAAAAGTGAGGAAAAAATCAGAGCCTAAAACACAGGACCTCTTGACACCGGAAGCGCATCCCTATAAAGGAATCGGTACCTCAAGGCTGTGCGATCTTTTCATGCTTTGGATTGTGGAAACGCCCTCTGCAGCGCCCTTCCGACGGCGAAGGGCGGCGGGGAGCGTTTTTGCGTTTACAAGACACGGCTTTGACGGGGACATCCTTGAACCTGGAGGCAGGACATGGAAAGGGTTCCAATCACAAGGGAAGGCTATGAAAGACTGAGACAGGAACTCCAACGGCTCCAAAAGGAAGAACGCCCCAAAGTGATCAAGGCTATTGAAGAAGCTCGAGGACATGGGGATCTTTCCGAGAACGCCGAGTATGAAGCTGCCAAGGAAAAACAGGCCCTGATCGAAGGACGCATCGCCGATATTCAGGAAAAACTGGCTCATTCGGAAATCGTTGAAACTAACGGTGCCGACGGCGGGAAAGTCATGTTCGGGCTGACCGTAGTGCTGGAGGACCTGGACAGCGGGGAAGAGCTTACCTATAGGCTTGTGGGACCTTACGAAGCGGACATTCAAGCAGGAACACTGTCGGTCAGTTCGCCCCTGGGCAAGGCCTTGATCGGCAAAGAAGAAGGCGACACGGTTTCGGTGAGGACTCCAAAGGGCGTTCGTCAGTTGGAAATTGTGGAAGTGCGTTCCTAAAAAACGCAAAGCGTCTTGACAGAAAACCTTTACACGGGTAAAAGACAAGGCTCCCGAAAGAGAAACCTAGAACACTTTTTCCATATGATGACGGTGAAAAACGGAAGGAGGAAAGGTCTTGGCCAATCACAAATCAGCCCTGAAGAGAGCCAAACAGAGTGAAGCGCGCCGCATGCGCAATCGAGCGCGGAAAAGCCGCATGAAGACGGCTATCAGGAAGCTGGAAGAAGCCATTCGCACCAACGCAGTGGATGCAGCTATGGAGCACCTTCGAGAAGCCACGTCGATCATTGCAAAAACCGCCGCCAAAGGAACCATTCATCGCAACACGGCTTCGCGTAAAATTTCCAGACTGGCCAAGAAAGTCAACATGCTTAAGGCTGCCCAGAGCGCCTGAAACCACCTCAGGCTCTTTCAGAGTCGAATTTGCAAGGGTCGAGGCCCGTTATCGCCCCTACGAAAATTCTGAAGGAGGTCCCGCGGGAAGGACCTCCTTCTTTTGTGCCTTCAAAGTCGCCATGCGATAGAGAAGACCTTCCAAGGCTCTAGCCGGATCAAGGGTTGTGGTTTTCAAGGAAAGGTCTATGGCGATTATGGCCGCATGCAGTTGAAGAAGGGCATCTTCCGAAAAGAGGTGCGCATGGCGAGCGGTCTTTTCCACCGCAAAGGGAGGAAGGCGCATCTTTTGTGCTAGGCTCCCCACCGTTTCTCCTCGATCAAGTCCATCCTTGACTTGCCACAAAAGACGAACATGGCGTGCCAGGAGCGCCAAAAGGGCCAGGGGGGCATCCCCCTTGAGGAGCAGTTGACGAAGGGTTTCAAGGGCTGCCTTGGATCGACCTTCCACCACATGGTCCATGAGCTTGAAAACATGCTCGGATCGTACTCGGCTACAGGCGGCCTCCACGTCTTCCGCCGTGATGGTGGCGGCATCTCCTACGTAAAGACACAGCTTTTCGATCTCAGTTTCCAAAGCATGAAGATCTGTGCCCACAGCTTCCACGAGCAGGAAGGCCGCCGAGGGTGTCATGGCTTTTCCTTGAGCCGCCGCCTTTTCTCGAACCCAAACAGGAAGCTGGCGTTCTTGCATGGGCTGAAAATCCACGATGGCCCCATGAGCTGCCACGGCCTTTTCCAAGTTCTTCCAGCTTTTTTTGCTTCCCAAGGTCAAGACCACATGGCTTCTTGGGCTTGGGTATACCACGAAACGTTCCAGAAGATCCCGCTGCTCTTTGGGCCATAGGTCCACATCGCGCACCCGAAGCACACGCCGGGAAGCGAACATGGGTACTGTACGGGCTCGACTGAGCACTTCATGCACGGAGGTTTCCTTGGCATCCATCTGTTCCCCCTGAATCGGGGAACCCTCCCGGGCCCTGACGGCCTCAACCAAGGCTTCCCATGCCTTGTCCAACAAGGACGGGTCATCACCACGAAAAAGATAAATGTTGCGCAGAGGAGCCTCTCGAAGCTGTTTGAAGAAAAGCCGGCTGTCCATGGTGGGCTAAAATCGGCTCATGAACCGATCAAAAACGCGGGTAGCTATTTCCAGGGCCGCCCTTTGAAGGGCTTCCTGACGATTTTGAAAACCTACGATGGCTTCCGGATCGTGAGCATAGTCCTCAAAGTAGGTCAAGGCACGGTCTTGCCAGAGAATGGTTCCTGTTTTTCGATCCACACTGCGCACATCCAGGATCACGGTCAGGCGCGTGAGGACTGTGTTTTGAGCCTTGCTATGGCCCACCTCGGTGGTTGAAAGACGTCGAATCTGACCGATAAAGACCACGTCCGCTTCGGATTCAGGCACCAGACGAAGTCGGCTTTTCATGAGAAACTCTCGACGTAAAGCTCCCGTAAAAACCGCTTCGATTCCAGGTTCAGCCGTCAGGTTTTCAAAGACGGGAACCGCCACCGTTTGCAGACGTGCATCCAGTTGGGCCCCGTCCCCTGCGAACCGGTAACCACACGCGCCGCACCATAGCATCAGGCTGAAGGCAAAAAGGCTGTGCAGATACCGGCCCATGAGCGTCTCTTTTACCTGGGATGGTTTACATCACGATGTTGACCAGTTTCTTCGGCACCACAACGACTTTCCGCACCGGCTTGCCTCCTAGAAAACTCTGAATCTTAGAGTCTTTCAGAGCAGCTTCTTTTAAAGCTTCCTCGGAAATGTCCGCTGGAACCATGAGCCGGCTTCGTAATTTACCGTTCACCTGAATCACCACGAGAACGGTATCCGCCGTCAAGGCCTCTTCTCTGTAGGAAGGCCAAGACACCTTGGCGACGCTGGCAGGCATGCCCAGTTGGGTCCAGAGTTCTTCAGCGATATGGGGAGCCATGGGAGAAAGCATCAGAATAACCGATTCAACGGCTTCCCGAAGAACAGGCCAGCACGCGGAATCTTGCCTGGCTTTGTCCAGGCACCCGTAGATCTCATTGACCAGTTCCATGATGGCGGCAATAGCCGTGTTGAAATGGAATCGCTGCTCGATATCTTCGGTGACTTTCTTGATCGTCTGATGGGTTTTGCGATGAAGACTTTGAAGTTCCTGTGTCAGGGGTTCGCTTCCATCATAAGGGCGCACGGCTTTGAGTTCATCCAGGTTTTCTGAGACCAGTCGCCACACACGCCCTAGAAAACGGTAGGCCCCTTCCACTCCCTGGTCGCTCCATTCCAGCTCCTTTTCCGGCGGAGCCGCAAACAAGCAAAACAGCCGGACCGTATCCGCTCCGTAAGTGCGAATCATATCGTCGGGATCCACCACGTTCCCCTTGGACTTGCTCATCTTGGCACCGTCTTTAATCACCATGCCTTGCGTGAGCAAGTTCGTGAAGGGTTCGTCCACGTGCAGAAACCCCATGTCCCGAAGGACTTTGGTAAAAAACCGGGAATAGAGCAGATGCAACACCGCGTGTTCAATGCCGCCGATGTATTGATCTACCGGCATCCAGTAACGCACGCGGCGATCGTCCAACGGTCCTTCGTTGTGGTCGGCGCAGGCGAACCTTGCGAAATACCAGGAAGATTCCACAAAGGTGTCCATGGTATCCGTTTCCCTCTTTCCCGGACCGCCGCATCGAGGGCACGTGGTCTTGACAAAGGCGTCACTGGAAGGGAGCGGCGAAGCGCCGTTTTCCGGCATTTCCAAATCCAAAGGGAGAATCACGGGAAGATCTTCTTCCTTGACCGGGACCGTTCCGCAACGATCACAGTAAACGATGGGAATAGGAGCCCCCCAGTAACGTTGTCGAGAAATGCCCCAATCCCGAAGCCGATATTGCACGGTCAAACTGCCTTGTCCTTTGGCTTCCAGATCCCGAGTGATGGCTTCGCGGGCTTGTTGGGAGGACATGCCTGAATAAGGGCCGGAATTAATAAGAATGCCGTCCTCTTCAAAGGCATGAGTCAGATCTTCTGCAGCAGGCTCGGAAGCCGCCTCGCTTTCTTTGATGACCACTTTGATGGGTAATCCGTATTTTCGAGCGAACTCAAAGTCCCTCTGATCATGTGCCGGAACGGCCATAACGGCACCCGTGCCGTATTCCATGACCACGAAATTGGCCACAAAGATGGGCATACGCTCTTGGGTCATAGGATTGATACAATAAGAACCCGTGAATATACCTTCCTTTTCCAAAAGCCCTACCGTACGGTCACCCCGTTTGGCCTGTTTCGCTTTTTCCACAAAAGCCAAAACGGCCTGTTCCTCGTCATGCCCTCGGCACAGTTCCGCCACCATGGGGTGTTCCGGAGCCAAGCTCATAAAGGTGGCTCCAAACAGCGTATCGGCTCGGGTCGTAAAAACTTCGATAAAACCTTGACCCGACGCTAAAGGAAATCGAATGGTGCTGCCGTAGCTTTTACCGATCCAGTTCCGCTGCATGGTCAACACCCGCTCCGGCCAGCCAGGAAGCTTGTCCAACCATTCCAGAAGCTCTTCCACATAGTCCGTGATCTTAAAAAACCATTGCTCCATTTCCTTCTGAACCACAGGCTGGTCACAACGCCAGCACGCGCCGTCTTCCACCTGTTCATTGGCCAAAACCGTCTGGCAGGTGTTGCACCAGTTGACATAGGATTTCTTCTTGTAAGCCAGTCCCCTCTCAAACATCTTGATAAAAAACAACTGCTCCCACCGATAATAGGACGGATCGCAGGTGGCGAATTCTCGGGACCAGTCGTAAGAAAAACCCAACTGTTTAAGCTGGCTTCGCATGTACTCGATGTTTTCATAGGTCCACTTGGCCGGATGGGTTTTCGCTTTGATGGCCGCATTTTCGGCGGGCATGCCAAAAGCGTCCCATCCCATAGGATGCAGAACATTGTAGCCTCGCATGGAAAGGAACCTGGCCACCACATCCCCAATGGAATAATTGCGCACATGGCCCATATGAATACGGCCTGAAGGATAGGGAAACATTTCCAAAAGGTAAAATTTCTTCTTGCCGGGATCTTCAAAAGCTCGAAAGAGCTGTTCCTTTTCCCAGAAATCCTGCCATTTTTTCTCGATGTTTTTAGGATCGTATCGGCTGTCCATGTCACCGTTCCTCACGTGTGGTTTGACCGGCTGAAGCCGGTAGGCGAATGCAACGGTCAAAAGCGCTTGCCTTGTAGCACAGGCGCCCTTGAATCGCAACGGTGCATACCAACAGGAGTACGGTGGAAACACCGCAAGGGTCCGGCCAAAGCCTTTGAACCCCTCCACGGCTTATTTCACCCGGGAATGGCAAGGCCTTTCCCGACAGTGGATCAGGAAAGTAGAAAGCATGCAAGAAATGATTGGAGAAGAGAATTTGAAAGGGAAAGAAGAGATGTGGAAGGCCAAATTTTTGGTGAAAAAACTCCGCTATGAGCCGCATCGGGAAGGTGTCAAGGCGCAGGGAACGGCATAAAACCTCGACACCCCAATCCCGCTCAACTCAAAAGGGTCTCATCTCCAGCCACCCGGCGAACCAAGTCGCGATAGTCCCTGGCTCCAGGAGATCCCGGCGCATATTCGTAAATGGTCTTGCCATACCCGGGCGCTTCGGACAGCCGCACGTTGTAACGAATAGGGGCACACATCCGGCTGTTGTAATGGGCGCTCAGCTGCTCGAGGATTTCTTCCGATTGCTTGACACGCTTGTCCAGGAAGGTGGGTACCACGTATTTGAGTGCAAGATCTTTGTGATAGTTCTGGACGGAGGCCAGGCTTCGACTGAATTCCAAAAGACCTTGAATGGCCATCACTTCCAGACTTACCGGAATCAAGACTTCCTTGACATAAAACAGCACGTTGATGGTCAACACATCCCATCCCGGCGAAGTATCCACAATCACGTAATCAAAGCGGTCCTCAATGGGCGTGAGGGCCTCGGTGAGGGTCATTTCCCCGCGAAAGTCTTTGCGTGCAATGAGGCGTTTCACCCCTGCCAAAGAACGCCCTCCGGCCAGAAGCCACAAGCGCTCTCGAGCCTGGACCAGGCATTCCTCGGGGATAACCTCACCGGTCATGAGTTCCGTGAGACCCGCTTTTGGCTTCACTCCGAGCATGTAGGACGCCTGCCCTTGCGTGTCGGTATCCACCAAAAGCACTTTAAAACCAGCCATGGCTAATCCCGCGGCAAGATTGACCGCCGTGGTCGTTTTGCCCACACCCCCTTTGCTTAAAGAGACGGCAATGCGACGCTTGGGCCATCGCGCCTCCTGAGCCGCCTGTTGAGGCTGCGGCGCCTTTGCCCCTTCCTGTTCCCCATCGGAAGGTCTCGGTAAGGGAAACCGATGACCGCAAAAGACACATTTTGCGGCCTTCACCTTTTCAGAAAGGCGAGTCTCATCCACCTTGTGCTGCCGATTGCAGCTGGGACACACGATAATCATGGGACCTCTTCTCCTGATGACTTCCTGGAAACCTGTACGGTTTCTTTGGGTTTTCGGCACACCTCGTGAACCATTTGAAACAATCGACTCTTGGGCCCCTTGGCGTCCAGTTCCTGAAGTGCTGTTCGTAAAGCCGTCTCAACGATCACGGATTTGGAAATCCTCGGTTTGGATTCATCCGATGGAGCGTCCAACAAGATATGTTGCGCTTTCTCCAAGTGTTGAATGATCAGCTTGGTAAGATAATAGGTAACCTTCTTTTTCGGCTGAGCATCTTTGGGCCGAGTCAAAGTCCCTTTGCGGTCATCATGCCCGGCTGAGGCGTTTCGGTGTTCCAAGCGCCTTAAGTAAAAAGCCAACCGTTCAAGGATGTCGTTTTCTTCTGTGGTGACCTTGGGCTCTTCCCCACGGAGCAAGGCCCCCATAATGTCCATCGGTTCCTCCTTACGAGACGGCGCCACCGGAGATCCTCCTGTCCAACCCAGCTTTTCAAAGCCCCAAAACAATTCTCCCATGTTCATGCACCTTTGACGGCTTTAGGGGGCTCTGCCTTCAGAGGCATGTGCCTCAATTCTGCTCGAAAAACCGTTCGCGGGCTTTTTGCACGAAATCCACCATGAAATCCCTATCCGCGTCATTTTTCAGTTCGAGAGAAAGACCGTACAAGAATCCTGAACCTTCAAGGGGGGTCACATGTCGAACGGTTCCGTAAGCCTGAAGATGCCTATCGCCGAACCGCAATTCCACGGAGTCCAATCCCTGACCGATCTGGGCCAAGTTTCCGGAATCCGCCAAAAATCCCACACCGCCTTCACTGATATTGGCTACACGGAAAGAAACGCCTTGGATGAACAAGCTGACCGGTGTTTGTTCGTTGACGGGAACACGAAAGGTTTTTCGAACCACCGTCTGTTCCTCAAAAACACCGGTCAGTTCCAACGTTTCCTCTAAGTCCTTGAGTTCTTCCAGAAGATTGTCTTTGTTCGTCATCGATGTTTCCTCCATGCCCATGACGGCGTGCCTTGATCTGTTTCAACCATTTTAGTATTCGGCATCTTGACGGCTGACCTTAAATACTTTTGAAACCGATGCATCCTCAGCCTTCCTTGAAAAAGCGAATGGAGCGCCTTATAGTCAAAGGGCGTCATTGAAAGACGCATTCAGCGGACAAACCGAAAGGCTAGGTGCCCCATGAGTGATCAGTGCCAAAAATTTCCGGATCAAGAAGAACTGGAAAGGGAGCTCAGCGAATTCCTTTCCAAGAAATACGGACGCCAGATCAGGGTCATTTCCCCCATGATGGTTGCCCACCCCAAAGCAGGCGAATCCAAAAAGTCTTCGTCGGAAAAGGTGCGTCAGATTCAGTTTGACATGAAACCCGAAGAGCTGGAAGCCTACCTCGACCAATACGTGGTCAAGCAGGAGCAGGCCAAGGCCATTTTGGCGACCAAGATCTGCACGCATTACAACCGTATCAAGTGGCGCTTGGAACGGGGACATCGAAACGCCGATCCCATCGGGCGCATTAAGAACAACATTATCCTGATGGGCCCCACCGGAGTGGGGAAAACCTATCTTATCAAGCTGATTGCTCAGAAGATCGGTGTTCCTTTCGTCAAGGGAGATGCCACCAAGTTCAGCGAAACAGGCTATGTGGGCGGAGATGTGGAAGACTTGGTGCGAGACCTGGTGCGTGCCGCCGATGATGATCTGGAACTGGCCCAGTACGGAATCATTTACATTGACGAAATCGATAAGATCGCTTCCTCTTCACAGCTTATCGGACCTGATGTGTCGCGAACCGGTGTTCAGCGAGCCTTGTTAAAGCCCATGGAAGAGACCGAAGTGGATCTACGGGTTCCTCATGATCCCATCTCCCAACTGCAGGCCATCGAACAATACCGAAGAACCGGCAAAAGGGACAAGCAAACCATCAACACCAAAAACATTCTCTTTATCGTCAGTGGCGCTTTTAACGGTTTGGCCGAAATCGTCAAAAAACGCCTGCAACAGCAAGGTGTGGGATTTCGCGCCGCCGTTCACAGTCGCACAGACGACCACAAGTTCCTTCAGCACGTCAAAGCGGAAGACCTCATCGAATATGGATTTGAAAGTGAGTTCGTGGGGCGTCTTCCCGTGATCGCTGTTTTGGAACCTTTGGAAGTGGAAGATTTGTATCAAATCCTGAAGAATCCAAACAGTCCGATCATTCAAGGGAAAAAAGAGGATTTTCGCTGCTACGGGATCGATCTTAAATTCCAGGACGAGGCTCTGTGGACCTTGGCGGAAATGGCTTACCAGGAAAGAACGGGAGCAAGAGGGCTGGTGAGTGTCATCGAGCGGATCTTGTTGGGATTTGAGAAACGCTTGCCGTCCACCTCCATTCGCCATTTGGTGGTGACCAAGGACCTGGTCCTGCATCCCCAGGAAGCTTTGGAAGCCATTCTTAAGGATCCGGATTCGCCCCAGCAGCGTGAGCTTTATGAACGGATGGTGCGAGAGGAAAAAGAAGCCGTTCATCAACAGGTCCTCAAGAAAAAGAAACATTACGTCCACAACTATCCCTTCGTCTTTACGCCGGGACGGTTGGAACTCTTGGTGGATCAGCATGTGAAAACCGGAGAACCCATCGAAGGGCTCTTTGACGCCATGATCACCATGTATAACCAGATCAAGGTTTTTGAAGAAGAATTTCACGACCATCAGGGTTTTAAAATCCATTTCGACGATCAGGCTATGACCGCCATTATGATCAAGGCCTTGACGGAGGATAAGACAGCCACGGCTGTGTGTCGGGAAATTTCGCGGGATTACGACTATGCCTTTCGACTGGTCGCCGAAAGAAGCGGTCAGATTCAATTCATTCTCCCCAAGGGTGCCGTGGATGCTCCGGAAGCCTACCTGGATGAACTCATTCGGGACACCTACCGCAAGCACCCTCTCCCTGAGGAAAAGGCCTCATCGCAGAAAGGATCGACCTCATGATCGGTATTTCCAAGCTGTACTGCGGCACCGTGGAACCTTCGGACGCCTTGCGCTACGGTCGCCGCAGCGGAGAACTCCCTTCGCATCTTTTACAGTTTTCCCAGGACAAAAAGCCTGTCGTGGTCTGGAACATGACCCGTCGATGCAATCTCAAATGCGTTCACTGCTACGCTCAGGCTCTGGATCGCCATTTTCCCGATGAACTGACCACGGCTGAAGGGAAACTTCTTCTGGACGATTTGGCCGCCTTTGGGTGCCCCGTGGTTCTGTTTTCAGGTGGAGAACCTCTCATGAGGCCGGATCTCGTGGAACTGGCCGCTTATGCCGTAGAGAAAGGTATGCGTGCCGTTGTTTCCACCAACGGCACCTTGATCACGCCCGGCATCGCTCAGGAACTGAGACACATAGGGCTTTCGTACGTAGGCATCAGTCTGGACGGCATGGAATCGGTCAATGATCGGTTTCGAGGGGTCAAAGGGGCGTTTCAAAGGGCGATGGAAGGGATTGCCGCCTGCCGGGAAGCCGGCATCAAGGTGGGGTTACGCTTCACCATGAATCGACGGAACGCCGCCGAAATCCCGGCTATCTTTGATCTGTTGGAATCCCAAGATATTCCGAGGGTCTGCTTTTATCATTTGGTGTATGCCGGTCGAGGCTCCAAGCTCATGGAAGAAGATCTCACTCATGAAGAAACGCGGCGTGCCGTGGATCTTATCATCGATCGTACAGCGGATCTGCATCGACGCGGAAAACCCAAGGAAGTGCTCACGGTGGACAACCACGCCGACGGTCCCTACGTCTACCTGCGCCTGCTTCGAGAAGGGTCTCCTCGAGCACCGGATGTTCTCAAACTTCTGGAAATGAATGAAGGCAACAATTCCGGGCGAGGAATCGGCTGTGTGAGTTGGGATGGTCAGGTGCATGCGGACCAGTTTTGGAGGCATTATTCCTTCGGCAATGTTCGGCAACGACCCTTCAGCGCCATCTGGACCGATCTTTCCAATCCCCTCATGGCTCGCTTGAAGGACAAGAAAACCTACGTGAAAGGCCGATGCGCTCAATGCCGCTGGTTGTCGGTATGTGGGGGTAATTTTCGCGTACGCGCGGAAGCGGCGACTGGGGATCTTTGGGCCCCTGACCCCGCCTGTTACCTGACGGACGAAGAGATCGGCTTCCAAGCCGGCTGATCCAAGGAGGTTTGGTGCATGTACTTTCCTGAATACCGGCCGAGACGCTTGAGACGCACGGAAAATTTGCGACGTATGGTCCGGGAGACACGCCTGAGTCCGGACATGTTCATCTATCCCCTTTTTGTCCGAAGCGGTCGAGGAATTCGTCAGGCTGTTCCGTCCATGCCCGGTGTGTTTCAATGGTCCCGAGATACCGTGGTCCACGAAGTGAAAGAGGTCCATGGGCTGGGAATTCCTGCGGTGATCCTCTTTGGACTGCCGGAAAAAAAAGACGAAATAGGATCGGAAGCCTATGCTTCGAACGGCGTGGTACAGGAAGCCGTGAGAGCCATCAAAGACGCCTGTCCTGATCTGGTAGTCATTACAGATGTATGCCTGTGCGAATATACAAGCCACGGGCATTGCGGCGTGTTACACGCTCAGGAAGTGGACAACGATCCGACCCTGGGTCTTCTAGCCAGAATCGCCGTCTCCCATGCTCAGGCGGGAGCGGACATGGTGGCTCCATCGGATATGATGGACGGTCGTGTCGGCGCCATTCGCGAAAGCCTTGATGAAGAAGGATTTCACCAAACAGGCATCATGGCCTATTCAGCCAAGTATTGTTCCGCTTTTTACGGCCCGTTTCGTGAAGCGGCGGATTCAGCGCCTCAATTCGGGGACCGGCGTTCCTACCAGATGGATCCACCCAATGCTCGTGAAGCCCTTCGCGAGATTCAGCTGGATATCGAGGAAGGAGCCGACATTGTCATGGTGAAGCCCGCTTTGGCTTATCTGGATATTATTCGACGCGTCAAAGAAGAATTCGACTGGCCTGTAGCCGCTTATAATGTCAGTGGGGAATACGCCATGATCAAGGCCGCTGCCGCCAACGGCTGGCTGGATGAACAACGTGTCATGATGGAAGTGCTCACGGCCATTCACAGGGCCGGAGCCGACATGATCCTCACTTACTTCGCCAAGGATGCCGCCAGGCTGCTATCCTCCTAAAGAAAGGAGTGTTCATGCCTTCCCACGCCGTTTCCTCCACCGGTCCTCATGCCGCCGGGACTCCTCACACTGAAGCTCATGCATGGACTCTCCGCCTTGTGGCCTGGGAAGTCACCCGCACCTGCAATCTCTCCTGCGTGCACTGCCGCGCCGCGGCCATGGACAAACCCTACCCCAACGAACTCAGCACAACGGAAGGTCTTCGCCTTTTAGATGACCTGGCGGCCCTGGGATCGCCCATTGTCATCCTTACGGGAGGGGAGCCTCTGCTCAGGCCGGATATTTTCGACTTGGCCGCTTACGGCCATGAACGAGGGCTTCGCATGACCATGGCACCCAACGGCACTCTTGTGACCCTCGATGCCGCGCGAAGAATGAAAGAGGTTGGGATTCAGCGTATCAGCATCAGCCTGGACGGAGCGGACGCCGCAAGCCACGATGCGTTTCGCCAAATGCCGGGAGCCTTTGACGGAGCGCTTAAAGGAATTCGTTCTGCTAGGGAAGCCGATCTTCCCTTTCAAATCAACACCACCATCACGGCCACAAACCTCAAGGAGCTGCCTCGCATTCAGGAACTTGCCGTGAATCTGGGTGCTGTGGCACACCATATCTTTCTGCTGGTTCCCGTAGGTCGAGGAAAGTCTCTGGAAGAACAGGCTATCAATGCAGAACAATACGAACAAACCTTGCACTGGTTTTACGAACAGCGCGACAAGGTTCCCTTGCAGCTCAAGGCCACCTGTGCCCCTCATTATTACCGCATCCTTCGGCAAAGAGCCCGTCAGGAAGGCCGTTCTGTGGACATGAAAACCTTCGGGTTGGATGCTATGACTCGAGGTTGCTTGGGAGGCACAGGGTTTTGCTTCATTTCCCACGTGGGTCAGGTGCAACCGTGCGGCTACCTGGAAGTGAACTGCGGGAATGTTCGGGATCAAGGATTTCGCGAGATTTGGGAAAACTCCGAGGTTTTTCGAAGGCTTCGAAACTTCAAAGCGTTGGAAGGAAAATGCGGGCGTTGCGAATACGTTCGTGTCTGCGGCGGATGCCGCGCTCGCGCCTTTGAAGCTACGGGAAATTACATGGCCGAAGAGCCCCTTTGCCTTTATGAACCCAAAGCTTTACGATCTCCGGTCTAATGCGTGATCGACTGTTGCCCTGCTGACCTGGGCTTTCCCGACTTGTCCGGATCCAACATCGGCCGACCGTGCATTTCCCCAATTCGCGGCCCTCATAGAGGGCGCACGGGGGCACACACCGGTGCGCCCCTAAGATACAGGCTTCTCGGCAGGTACCGACCCATGACAGACGGGACCAAAATTTCGCCACAGATTATTCTCGCTATGAGCGGATGCATGCGTCAGGTCTCGCAGCCAATCCCCGGCAAGGGCGCGCCGAAGTGTTCACCCTCATAGCCAGTTGGTTGTGGAGCGAACCCGTGTGTCCGCCCACTGCTCCCGCACGGAAATCCCGTGACTTGGCAGACACTGACACAGCCCGCGCCCCCATAGGCCGTGGGTAAGTCACCACCAAAGGGCCGGCCCCTCCATTTTTCGATACTCACCGGGAACATTCATTCGGGATAAAAGGCATGGGCCTTTTCACTGATGGGCCACAAAAACCTGCACATCAAGCGGGTCTTCAGGGCGAATGCTTGTGTACACTTTTAGCTCAGTGCGTTTCTGGAATCCCTGCGGAACTGTCTCAAGCTTCGCCGTGATTTCCAATAAATAACCGGCAACACCTTCTTCAAGCTTTGTCTCCACGTTCAAAAGCTTCGCATCGTATTCCAACCGCAAAATACGAAAGTCGGTTCCGCCGTGGTGCACCACCAGAACTCGGCCCACCCGGTTTTCGTTGGATCCTTTCACCTTTCCAACCAGAACACTTGTGGGCCGAATCCCCACAGGCCCTTCCACCATTCCTCGAACCGTGAGCAGCACTTCCGGCTTTTGAGGGTGGTCCGTCTCCAATCGAACATACCCGGCATAACTGCCCTGCTCAGCCCTATTTTCGACGATCAGCCGGTAACGCCTGCCTTCCTCCAGCGTCTCCACCTGTGTGCGAATCTCCTTTTCCAGGTTGGTTTCCACACGCAGAATGCGCATCGGCACTTTCAGACTTTCCACTTCCACGTGCTGCGCTTGTAACCCCGCCGACGGCCCTCGAAAAACCACCGTATCGCTTGGGCGAATATCAACAAAAGGAACCACCTTGAGGCTTACGGCAAGTGAAGCCCTAGGGCTTTGGGGATCATTGCAGTGCACTGTGGCGCTCTTGGTGACCTTTCCCCGAAATCCCGAAAGATTGATGGATAACGTGATTTTTCCCTCTCCACCTGGAGGGATAAGCCGGTCGAACCTGGCCACGCTGCAGCCTCAGCCAGGGCGAACCTGTTCGATGGAAAGAGGCGCCGTACCGGTATTACGTACCACAAAATCGTGGGAAACAGTGCCGTTTTCCATCACTTCACCCAAGTCTACCACTGGATTTTCAATGATAATTCGGGGAGTATCTGTTTTTTCCGAAGGAGTCGAAGTCGGTGGCGTTGAATCTGCCGATGCCATGAAAGAGACAAACATCACCGAGAAAATAGCCGGAACAAACGTGAGGCCTTTCAAAAGAGAACGGAGGTCTTTCAGGCTATTCCTTGAATGAGGCCGAGCTTTTGGGCGCCTGTGCCCATTCCCGGTCAAAACAGCCGCCTTGATCCGACTTCCTTGCATTTGTGCGGGCACGCTTGTGTCTCCCTTAAGAAACGTCTGATGGAGCGCCCTTATGAGACGACGGTTCCTGCCACAGTTTCTTGAGAGGAACTATTTCGATTCCTTCCTTTTGAAAAGTCTCCGCCTCCTCCTGCAACACTTTCAAAGTGATCGGATGAGGATGACCGATAGCGACGGCTTCACCTTGCACCCTGGCTCGACGAATGAGCTCGGCGATTTGACGACGAACAAACTCTTCCGTCGGTTCATGATCCAGAAAAATATCCCTCTGGGCACAGGTCACCCCAATCTCCCGCGCCACCGAAACCGCCACGCTTCGGCCACTGGTGTAACTGTCCAAATAATAAAACCCTCTCGATTTCAGATACTGCAGCACAACCCTCATGGCCTCGGGGTCTTCCGTGAACTTGGAACCCATATGGTTGTTAAGACCTCGAGCGTAGGGGTTTTCCTTCAGAGCCTTTTCAATCTGGGCCACCATTTCCTGAGGGGTCATAGCCACCAACAGGGCACCTTTGCCGGGGTTTGTTGCAGGATAGCCGTGGGGTTCCATGGGCATATGGATCAGCACTTCATGCCCATGGGCCGCCGCCAAAGCCGCCACTTCACGCGTGTGGGGAAGGTGAGGCAGCACGGAAAAGGTCAAGGGTAAGGGAAGGTTAATGAATTTACGTGCTATTTTCAGATCGTAGCCGAAATCGTCGATCACCAAGGCCACTCGAGCCAGGGCAGGTTTTTCCGGCACCGTGGGCGGTACCGGCGGCTCAACGGGTGGTTTCGGCACCGCAGCCACCACGCTGGGCCCCTGGGAGTCCGCCGTATGACGAGAAGTTTTGGATGTCTCCTCCAAGGACCCATTGGACGTCACTGACTTGGTTCTTCTAGGAGCTTGAGCCTGTGACGCAGGACCAGTCATCTCCCCAGTCTGTCTTCCCTTGATTTCCACTGAGGATGTTCGAAAAGGGTTCCCTTTAGCCCAAAACACAAGGCTTAGAAGAATAAACAGCACAACAATCCACACGGTGAGCATAGGGACAAAGACGCTTTCCTTGGGGGACTTTCGTCCTGCTCGACCGGATGTCGCGGCTCCCTTTCGCGTTCTCTGTCCCAAGAGGGCCCTTGGACGCTTGCCTGTTGAGACGGGCCTTTTACCTTGGGTTGTGGCCATCTGAGCGCGGGTCCTTTGCTCTATTTGTACCGTGTTTCCGCCATGATGCGATAACTCTTGAGCAGCTCCAGAGCGTGGCGCACTTGATTGTCCACCTCAAGCCATTTTTCCGTCTCCGTCGGCTGCTCCGGCACCGCCCCCTTGTCCTGTTGCTCGGGACTGTCGGACGGGGCCTCCATGTGCCGAGGTAAATCTTTTTCACGCAAACGTCGTGCCGATTCCTCACTGCCATTTTCCGGGTTGGGCACAATGCGCTTGACCACAATGTCCGGCGTAATGCCCTTGGCTTGAATGGAACGTCCGCTGGGAGTGTAATACAGCGACGTGGTCAGACGTACCGCCGATCCGTCGTTGAGCGGGATGACGGTCTGCACGGAACCCTTACCGAAAGTGGGTTCACCCACAATGACAGCCCTTCGGTGATCTTGCAAGGCCCCTGCCACAATTTCCGACGCGCTGGCACTACCCCCGTTTACCAGAACCACGATGGGATACGGATGGGGCACGGCGTTTTTGGTCGCTTCAAAGCGCATCTGCTGGTTTTCACGACGTCCGCCCGTGTAGACAATAAGGCCCGAGTCCAAAAACTCGTCGGCCACGGCCACCGCCTGATCCAGTAAGCCTCCCGGGTTATTGCGCAGATCCAGAATCAATCCCTGCAGCGGTTTTTCCTCCGCCTCCAGCTTTTCCAAGACCTTCCTCAGATCGCGTCCCGTACCGCTCTGAAAGCTGGAAATACGCACATAACCATAGCCTTTTTCCAAAAAGCGCGTTCGTACGCTTTGAATGGAAATGATGTCTCGAGTCAACTCAAATTCCAGGGGTTTGCGCTGACCTTCCCGCATGATCGTGAGCTTGACCTTGGTGCCCTTTGGGCCCCGCATCTTTTGCACCGCTTCCGTCAGACTCATTTCCTGGGTCGGAGCTCCATCGATCTTGATGATCTGGTCATTGGCTTGAATACCGGCCTTGTCCGCCGGGGTTCCTTCCAAGGGAGCCACCACGGTCAGGACTCCGTTGCGAACGGTAATCTCGATGCCGATCCCGCCGAACTTCCCCTTGGTTTCTATTTCGAGCTCTTTGTAGTCCTCAGGGCGCAAAAAGGACGAGTGAGGATCCAGTTCTCGAAGCATGCCGCTGATGGCCCCGTAAATGAGCTTTCGAGAATCCACCTCCTCCACGTAATGATCCTGGACCAAATTCATCACATCACTAAAGAGCTTGAGCTGCTCGTAGACGCCCTTTTCAGCCCCCGTCGCCATGGCTCTCAAAGCGATCCATCCCGCCAAGGCCACACAAGCGGTCATGACAACCAAACGAGTCTTTCTGCTCCCTTTTTTCATCGTTTCTTCCTTTTGAATCCCAAAATGTCATCGACTTCACAGCACACGAGGGCCCTCAGGGGTTTAACCTCAGCCCATGCCATTATAAAAGAACTCGTCAAAGAAAGAACGTTTTTTTAACACAAACGATGGACTCGAACGCGCTCACAAAATCCGTTTTTCTCAGGACATTGCACTTCGCCTGTCAAGAAGCTATAAGAGATTCGGGTCGCCTCGACAAAGAAGGCCACCCGTCCGTTTTTCGACTCTTTCGACGACTTTGCCGCTCGAGGGACTCACAATTCGGTAACGAGAAAGGGGGGAGACCCCATGGCCGAAATCAAAAGCACGCTCGATATTGTTTTGGAAAAAACCAAGCACTTGGTCCTCACCCCGCAAGAACGACAAGCCATGGAACGAAAAGAACACCTGGAGAGGGTGCCCGGCATGGTGCAACGCTTCTTGGACGGGGCTTGGAGCCTTGAGCAGATGCTGGAAGCCTGGAAAAACATCCCTGAAACTTACCGAGAAGACGCTCGCAAAAGCATGCTTCAAAAGCTCCTGGACTTCTTGTCGGAAAAGAAGTCCCTGGGCGCCCTGGTCCCGGCTTTTCAAGCCTTGGGCTCCACGACGGATCTTCCCTATGTGGATCGGCTGAGTCAGCTGGCCATGAAAAACAAAGAAGCCGATGACTCTTGGGAAGCACGGCAAAACCGTCTCTTAGCCCGGCTTGCCGAAAAGGGGATTCGAGGAGACGCCGTCCATGTGACACCCGCCTTGGATCCGCAATGGAACGAATCCCTTGACACTATGGCCCATCAGATCGAGACTTTGAAGATCCAGTGGCTTGCAGCTCTTACCGAAAATGTTTCTTCTGCGCCTTCTGGACCTATTGGGGCCAGGCCTGTGGGGTCTGAGGGCCGAAAAAATACTGACGAATGAGATAAAAATTTTCTTTGACGGCGCCTCGCCCGTCCAGTACCGGTCCGTGACCGGGACACAGCACTTGAGTGTCCAGTTGCATCAATTTATCCAAGCTGCGCACCAACAAGCCCGCATTCCCACCGGGAAGATCCACTCGGCCGACACTTTGGACAAAGACCACATCTCCGGAAAACAGCACGCCAGGTTTTTCCCAGTAAAAACAAACAGACCCCGGCGCATGCCCCGGTGTTTCGATCACCTGAAACACCTCCGGGCCCAGTTCCAACCGACCTTCTTTGATGAAAAAATCCACGGAAAACTCGGGCATCTTTTGCCCCGTCATCTGCTCCCACTGAGCGCTGAAACGGCGAAGGAACGCTAAGGCCTCTTCATGCATGGAAATAAGCGTCCCTAGTTCCTTGAGCTTCAGTAACCCTTCACAGTGATCCGGATGAGGGTGCGTGGCCAAAGCGACATGAACATCTTCCAAGCTGAATCCATCCTGAGCCATGCGTGCTTCCAAATGATGCAACAGATGAGCGTGTCCGGGATCGATGAGAATTCTCACCGGACCATCGATTAAGTAACTGTTGCAATTATTTTCCGTATAGCTTTCCCAAGGATAGATATACAAGTTTTTCGGTAAGGGCATAAGGTTGTCAACCTCCGGGTTTTCTCTTAGCTCACCAAACCAATCCCAAAAATCCGATTACACGTTTTCTTTAGAGGCTCGAGGCCTGCCGGCGACTTTTATGGTGGATGAAGGGCCGGCCAAGGCATGCCATCGAAAGGCGTCACGAAGGCACACACGCAGGTTACTGTAAATCCCTCTTCGACTGTTGATGAGATACACACTGTGACCGATATGAAACAGCTCGTGCACCAGCCGGCACACTTCCCGATTGTCCAAAGACTCCCTCGAATCCGCTAAAGCCTCCTCGAACAAGACGGCAATCTTGTCGCGCATGCGCAGCTCGGTGTCCACAAGGAACACGGCCACTTCAGGTTGCAAGTCTTTAAGACGGTTAAGAAAAGCCTTCACCGCCGGCATCTCGACACCTCGCGGCGGGGACGATTTCACTTCCACGTAAACCAACCGGTGGTTGACCAAGGCGATCACATCATAGTCTCCACCATGACGGGTACGATTCAACCGAACGTTAAATATGGCTGGAGCCAAAAATTCTCTTTGAAAAATCTGCCATACGTACCATTCCAAAGTAGGCCCGAAACTGGGCACCGGGGGTCGTATCCATTGCCAACGCCACTGGGAGTCCATGCGGACGAGCCCCATATGTTCCAATTCTTTAAGGTAACAGCGCACGGTTTTTGGGGAGCAGTATCGTGTGAGGGGCTCCAAAGATTCCCCATGGGAAGTGCGAATGGCATCGCGCAGAAATAAGCGAAAGGAATAACGGCGAAGCAAAGCGTAAAGACGATCCACAGCCTCTTGAGGGGCTTCCGGAGGAATAATCACTTGGCTGGTGTCTCCATGACTCACCACGGGAAGTCCCCTCTGACTCAAAGCGCTTTCCACAGGGTGCACCCATGCGGCCTGAGACGCCTTAAGAGTCCAAAGTTCGTGTTGTAAACGATCCAATCGCTGAGAAAGTTCGCGAATGGCTTCCCATTCCTTCTCCCCCATCACGATGCCACCTCTGTGAGACACACATCCACAGGCTTGTCGAAATGGACTCGAATTTCATAGAAACCATCCATATAAGAACTGTCCACAAAATATCCAAGCCTTTGAAAGATACCGAAGACCTTTTCATTGCCCGGCCGAATGTAAGCCCGAAATTGACGAATACCGTTCCGTATGGCGATTTCCGCAAGGTATTGAATCATAAAAGATGCGATACCTCTTCGTCCGTAATCGGGATGAACCGCAAAGTCCACTTCCGCCCCCGGAGATTCCTCATCGGCAATGAAACGGCCCACGGCGACAATTCTTTCTTCTTCCATGTGTCCCACAAGACCTACCAGGGTCATTTCCCGATCATAGTCGATATTGACCAGACGATGGACATCCACCTGAGGATACACCTTCATGGTGGAAAGGAACCGAATGTAGGCTTCATCCTTGGGTAAGGAGTAGAAAAACTCTCGTAACAAACGTTCATCCGTGGGTTTGGCCGGTCGGAAAAAGACTTCCGTTTCCTCGTCAAACACCTGTTTGACTTCCAGTTCTTCCGGGTAAATAGCCTTGGCAGCTCGAATGGCGAATTGCTCTTTCTTGAGCAACTGAATACGGTAGGCGTGACGTGTCAGTTCCTCGCGAAAATCCGGATGGGCAATACCGATCAAAGCCAACGCCCGTTCTCGAAGGCTCTTGCCCTGAAGCTGAGCAATACCGTACTCGGTCACCACGTATTGAACACCACCTCGAGTGGTCACCACACCACCTCCGGGGGTGAGTGTGGGAACGATGCGGGAACGGCCGTCTTCCGTCAAGGACGGAAGCACCGTAATGGTTCTACCTCCCTTGGAATTTCGAGCCCCCCTCAAGAAATCCACGGCGCCTCCCACGCCGCTGTAAATCTGGTATCCCATGGAATCGGAACAGACCTGCCCGGTGAGATCGATTTCCAGAGCGGAATTGACACACACCATTTTCTCGTTTTGAGAAATAATCAGGTAATTGTTGGTGTATTCCACGGGATAAAGAGCCACCATGGGATTGTTGTCAACGAAATCAAAAAGAGTTCGAGTCCCGATACAAAAACTGGCGATGATCTTTCCAGGATGAAGCGTCTTCTTGGCGTTGGTGATAACACCTTTTTCCACAAGATACAGGTAAGCATCGGTGAGCATATCCGTATGAACGCCGAGATCCTTTTTGTCTTCCAACGCATAAAGAACGGCGCTCGGAATGGACCCGACACCGATACGGATCGTAGAGCCGTCTTCAATGAGTTTGGCTGCTTGAGCCCCGATAGCCGAGGCCACCTCGGTCACTTCGGATGGAGGCATTTCCAGCAGCGGTTCGTCCCATGCAATCAAGGCATCGATTTCATCCACGTGAATGAAGGAGTCCCCCAAAGTGCGAGGCATATACCTGTTGACTTGAGCGATGACCGTCTTGGCCGTCTCTGCAGCCGCTTTGACGATGTCCACGGAAATGCCGAGTGAGCAAAAACCGTGGTCGTCAGGGGGAGCCACCTGAATGAGAGCCACGTCGATGGGAAGGGTACCACTTCGAAACAACCCGGGGACATCCCCTAAATTGATGGGTGTGTAATCGGCCCGTCCTTCAGCGACGGCCTTTCGGGAAGCCGCGGCCACAAAAAAGGATTTCAATCGGCACTTGTCATGGTAACTTTCTTCCAGGAACGTGTGTTTTCCCAAGCTCAAAATATGAAGGATTTCGATGTCGGCCAGTTTGGGCAGGGCTTCTTCCAAAGCACGTACGAGCTGCTGAGGTTCTCCGCAGGCTGAGCCGATAAAAATCCTTTGGCCTCTTTTCAGGGCTCGAAAGGCTCGGCGTATGTCGGTGAGCTTCTTGTGCCATTCACCTTGCCGAGCCTCTTCGGCATTTCGGCTTGTATTCACCAACGGATTCTGCGAGTCGCTCATGGGCTTCGTTTCCTCATTTCAAATGGAAAGGCTCTTGCTGCGATCGACGCCACACATAGAGAACCGCCGCAGTAAGCATCATGACCGAACATAAAATCTGTCCCATGGTCAAGGAACCCCAAAGAAAACCCAGATTTTCGTCGGGTTCTCGAAAGAACTCGAGAAGAAAACGAATAGCTCCGTAGAAAAAAAGAAAAGCCGTCACCAGGACTCCATCCTTGCGTTGGTGCCGTGACAGCCGCCACAGAATGATAAAAAGCAGCACACCTTCTCCCAAAGCCTCATAGATTTGGGAAGGATGTCGAGGGATGGGACCGCCGTCAGGAAAAACCATAGCCCACGGCACCCGGCTTGGCCTTCCGTATAATTCCCCATTGATGAAGTTGCCGAGACGCCCTAATCCCAAGCCGATGGGAGCCGTGACAGCCACGCAGTCCGCCACGCCCCAAAAGGGTAAGCCGATACGACGGCAAAAAATCCATCCTGCAAACACACTGCCGATAAGGCCACCGTGAAAGGACATGCCCCCATGCCATGTGGCGATGATTTCCAGAGGATTCTTTAGATAAAAGGACCAGTTATCGTACTGGTAAAAAAGAAGAAAACCAAGTCGGGCTCCCACCACCAAACCCACAGCCAGGTAAAGAATCAAATCCTGCATACGTTCCGAAGTCAGGCCGATTTCCTTGGCTTTTGGAAGTCGTGAAGCCAAATAGTAGGTGCTCAAAAAACCCAGCACATACATCAAACCGTACCAGCGAAGCTGAATGGGCCCAATGGAAAGGATTTCAGGACGAATGTTAGGATACGGAATCATAAGATGGCCTCCCTTTCTTTCGAGCCCATATAAACACACGCCTGGTATCAGCGTCAACGTCGGTCGGCTCCTTCGGATTTTCCTTGCAGAAAGACACGGTGTTTGTCGCCGGTGGCTGCGTTGACACGCCTGGGGCGCTGTGGCATAGAGTCAACGCTGTGGCAGTGCTGTTTTCGAAATTTAGCATTTCCAAGAGTTTTTAATTTCATGGAGCCTTTCAGCGGGCATGGAGAATGCGGGATTGGTTCGAAACACGGCGGTAACGGAAGTGCAGAAAAGGGTCGGCTTTTGGTTGGACGGGGCCGAACAATGGGCAGAACCATGTTTGCCCGTCGTGGATCCAGCCACGGAAGAACCTTTTGCTTCCGTACCTGTTTGTGACGCCTTGTGTGTGGATCGAGCCGTCACCGGAGCGGTGCAGGCCCAAAAGGATTGGAAAAAGACGCCACCGCAACACCGTCGCCATGTGCTTCGATCCCTCGCCGAAAAGATCCGCCTTCACAAGGAACATCTAGCAGCCCTGATCACCCGGGAAACAGGGAAACCCAAGCACGCGGCACAAGCGGAAGTGGACAACACGGCTCAATTGATCGACTATTTCGCAGAAGAAGCTTACCGCCTTTCAGGGATTCTTCCCCTGCTTGGGGACCCTCATAGGCACACCTTGGTTGTTCGAGAACCCTTGGGAGTGGTGGCCGCCATCACGCCTTTCAATTACCCTTTGAGCACTCTTGTGTGCAAAGCGGCCCCGGCTTTGGCCGTAGGATGCGCTGTGGTGGCCAAGCCCGATGAACACACACCCTTGTCCTCTTTGGCTCTGGCGAAACTTGCCTTTGAGTCCGGCCTTCCTGCCGGGCTTTTCCAAGTTATCACCGGACCCGGACCTGTTACGGGAGCCGCTCTGGTGGATCACCGAGACGTGCGCGGTGTCTCCTTCACAGGAAGCACAGAGGTGGGGAAAGAAATTCAACGTCGTGGGGCCGCTGGAGTCAAACGCATGATTCTGGAACTGGGCGGATCATGCCCCGTCATCGTGTGCCAAGATGCGCGCTGGCGCACTCACCTGCCTCACATGGTCGCTCAGGCTTACAAAAATTCAGGTCAGTACTGCTACCGCATGACCCGTTTCTATGTGCACAAAACCCTATGGACCGATTTTGTCACCGAATTCACGGACCAAGTGATGAAGCTTCGCCTCGGGCATCCCGAGGAACCTGAAACGGATTTGGGACCGCTCAGTCATCAAGGCATTCTGCAACGGGTCAGCACCCAAGTGTCCCGGTTTCGGGAAGCTGGAGCCACCATTCATCAGGCTGTGGTTCCGGAACACTTGACCCGAGGGTTTTATTTTCCACCGACTGTCATCACGGATGTTCCAACCCAGGTGCCTGAGGTTTACGAGGAAATTTTCGGCCCGGTCACTTTGCTTGTTCCATTTGACAATGAAGCGGAAGCCTTGGAAGACGCTAATCGTTCTCCGTACGGCCTTGCGGCCTATGTTTTCACCGAGGACCTAGCCAAAGGACTGCGCCTGGCCGACCATTTGGAAGCCGGCAGTGTTTGGATCAATGAAGTGCATCAAGCCCTGCCGGAAGCTCCCTTTGGAGGCATGAAGGAAAGCGGGCTGGGGCGTGAAAAGTCCCGATTCGGCGTGGAAGCCTTTACGGAACTGAAAACCATCTACATATCTTATGCCTAAGGGGGCAAACCATGGTTCCCATCGTCTGTGTTGTGGGCGCATCCAATGTGGGCAAAACCACTTTCCTGGAAAAGCTCATTCCAGCTTTGGTGCAGCGAGGGTATCGTGTAGGAACCATTAAGCACGATGTGCACGGGTTTCAGATGGACCGGGAGGGCAAGGACACTTGGCGCCATGCCCAAGCGGGAGCTCAAACCATCGCCATTTCATCCCCTGTCCGAGTGGCTTCCATTCGCACCGTTGCCGCCGAACTCCCTCTGGAAGAAGTGGTCTCTCGCTATTTCTGGGATGAAGACATTGTGCTCGCTGAAGGATTCAAACGTTCCGTCTTTCCAAAGATCGAGGTCTTTCGCTCCGCCATTGAACCTCAGCCTTTGTGTTCCGCATCCGACAATCTTATCGCGCTCATCACGGACGAGCTTCTGGAAACGGAGGTCCCTCGGTTCGGCTTTTCCGATGTGGAAGGAGTCGCCGACTTTCTTCAAGCCCGCTACCTGCAAGACCGAAAAAAGCCTCGTGTGCTGGTTCAGATCGACGGAAAAAAACTTCCCATGAAGGATTTCGTTCAAGATTTTATCGCCGGCGGCATTGTGGGCATGGTCTCGCAGCTTCGAGGCTGGAAAAGGCCGAAACAGCTGAAGGTGACCATAACTCTGGGAGACGAGGCGTGATTGCCGGAGCGGTGTTGGCCGGGGGAAAAAGCCGGCGTTTTGGACGGAACAAAGCTCTGGAAGTTTTTCAAGGACTGCGCCTCATCGACCGCGCCGTAATGAACCTCTCCAGGGTGTGCGATGCCGTCATGGTCGTGGCCAATGACCTCCTTCCTTACGCAGACATGGACCTTTTGTTGGTTCGCGATATTGTGCCTCAATTCGGACCGCTTGCCGGCATCTTTACCGCTCTCTATTTTTCCCCGCATTCTTGGGTGTTTGTTCGTGCCACCGACATGCCTTTTCTTGACCCGTCTTTAGCGCACGCCATGACGGCCTTCACCCATCTTCCTCGTGTGGATGTGGTGGTGCTCAAGAAAGAAGAAAAATTCGAACCCCTCATGGCGCTCTACCATGTGCGCTGCCTGCCCCATATTCGACGATGCATCGAATCGGATCAACGACAAATCATCAGTTTTTACCGAAATGTGCGCGTATACGCCGTGGAAGAATCCCAATGGCGCCGTTATGATCCTGAAGGCCGAAGTCTTTGGAATATCAACACTCCTGAAGACTATGAGCAAATGCTCGAGTTGTGGAAAACACTTGATTCGACGGAATCCGGCGGAACCAATCCTGAACCATGATATCGCAGCCGCAAGCCATCCCTCTGGAAGAGGCCGTCCGTCTGGCCGCTCAAATTGTGCAGCCGGCTTCCCTTGAATGGGTGCCTTTGCCGGAAGCCCTTCATCGAATTCTGGCTCAGGACATCATCGCTCCATTTTCTATTCCCAGCGAAAGCCGTTCACGCATGGACGGCTACGCCGTTCGGGCCGCGGACACACAAGGGGCCACACTGAAGCATCCACGGTTGGTGCACTGCCTCGAGCACGTCTTGTCGGCAGGAAGCGTGCCTGCTGTAAAGTTGGAGCCAGGCACGGCGTGCCGGATTCTTACAGGCGCCGTGTTGCCAGCTGGAGCGGATGCCGTCGTGCCCGACGAAAATACGGAGCGAATCGACGGCCAACTGAAAATTTACTCCGAAGTTCTTCCAGGCCAGTGGGTGACTTCAGCGGGGGAATGGCTGGAACGGGGCACCGTGACGCTTCGAGCCGGTCACAGGCTGACGCCTTCAAGAATCTCTGCTGCGGCCGCTTTGGGCTGCAGCCTGCTTCCTTTGGTTGTTTCCTGTCGAGTGGCCTTGGCGAGTACAGGCGACGAGATTCTGGAGCTTGGAACAAAGCATGAAAGAGGCGGATCGTATCCCGATACTCGGTACCTCTTGGCAGCCATGCTCCAAAACGCCGGTGCCGTCCCGATGCACCTGGGATGTATTCCAGACAACCCCTTCCATATCAGCGCCGTTCTGGAGGCAGCCGCTGGGGATATAGTGATCACCACCGGAGGAACCGGTGGAGGAAACAAGGATCTGATTTTTCAAGTGTGGAACGATCTCGGCATCGTTCCTGTTTTTCGAGGGGTCGAGATCAAGCCTGGAAGCAGCACAGCCTTGGGAACCCGAAAAAACCAACTCTACTGGGCTCTTCCCGGATCCCCCTGGGCTGCCCAAGTGATTTTCCATGAACTTTTCTTACCCGTCCTTGAACGTTGGTATGGCACAAGGGAGCCTTTGGCTCAGACGTTTTCGGCAAGGCTTAAATGTTCGATGGAACCAAAAGGGAGGGGGGCTCGTGCCATACCGGGAAACCTGGTGTGCTGCGATGGAACCCTTTGGTTTGATCCTCTCCTCCAAGAATCCCCGTCTTCCCTGATTCCGCTGGCGGAAAAAAACGCCTACGCTCTTGTGCCGGCTCAGGCCGGACTCCTTCCTGCGGAAACCTTTGTCACGGTACGCCTGCTTCTTGGATCTTCCCTGGACTCGAGCCATAGGGGAAAATCGCCTCCTGACACAGAAAAGCGACCCATGAGTTCGCCATAATTCGCTGTTTTCTTCAGAGTTTTTACGAAAAGTGGTCCAAAATCGCACATGACTCTATTCAACGAAGTCAGGAGCGTGTATAGTGCTGGCTCGATTTCTCAAGCACGGAGGGAATACCGTTCATGCTCAAAGGCACATACATCGAAAAGCAATACTATAAAATCCTGCAAACCATTCTGGTACCTCTTCTGGTTCGGCTCAAGGTTCAACCGAACCAGGTCTCCATTATGGGCTTAGGTCTAAGCGTGGCGGCAGGGCTGGCTTTCCTCTTTCAACCCTTTTGGGGGGGCCTTCTCACTCTTCTGGCCGGCTTGGTGGACACATTGGACGGGAGTTTGGCTCGCAGCACAGGAAAAGCCCGTAACTCAGGCGCTTTTCTGGATTCCGTTCTGGACCGTTATTCCGAATTCTTTATCTATCTCGGCATCTGGGGTTATTTTTGCCGAAAAGGTTCCTCGGAACCCTTTCTTTCCTTTCTGGTACTTTGTATACTTTTTGGATCCTTGATGGTCAGTTACACACGGGCCCGTGCCGAAGGGCTCGGACAAAAATGTCTGGTTGGCTTTTTGCAACGTGGAGAACGCGTGATTTTGATCGGGCTCGGCGGCATGGCCAATCCGGCCTTTAACAAACTCTCCCGCCTTCCTTTCAGCGCCTCAGGCGAGGACGCCTTTCTCATGGTGACTCTTTTTATTCTGGCTGTCGGCACCAACCTGACGGCTCTATGGCGTTTCTGGCACGTTCTTCAAGCTCTGCACGAAGAGGGAACCTCAAAATCCATGACGGACATAAGGAGCTGATCCGTCACCCGATGGCCCGGTCTCCTTTTGCAGACCCCGCAGGCCGCTGAAGGGGCGTCTTCAGCCCATGCCCCTTGTTTTCCAACATATTCTAGATCAAAGGTTCCGGAAGCTTTCGCAGAATGACTCGGTCATCTTCTCGGTAGATTTCAAAGGAATCCCCTACGGAAAAGCCAAGCTGGTCGATAAGAAGCGCCTTGTTGAGAGTGATGCTTCCGCTTTGCCCTATGGTGCGATGGTTCGTGGTCTTGATGATCACCGAGGGCGCCTGAGCTTCCATTTGCTTGGGACGTCTTCGAACCACGGGTTTGGTGATAACCTCGGGTTCTGGACGCTCTTCAAACTTTTCCCGCACTCGAGGCTGGCTGGTGGCTCTGGCAGGACGATTCAGAGCAGGCTCCGAAGCCCGTTGCTTACCGAAACCCATTTGAGGAATTTCGCCTAATTCCATGAGGCCCTTGAGGTATAAGTCTTGAACCTCGCTTTTAAATCGAAGCCCAAAAAGCTTCTGCACCGCTTCCAATGATCGGCCGTTTCGAATTTCATTGACGATCAGTTTCGGGTCGATGTTTTTGTATTCCACATCCATAGCACGTTCCTTTCCGGTAAACATTCTTGGTTCTCTTTCCTGATCACAAGAGTCGTGACACAAAAATCACGTCTTGATACCTAATCGCATCCTCTGCACATACTCCAACCCACAACTGAAAAACATTGGGGATTTTCAGCGCTTCCCCATGTCATGATGCGCTCCGCCTTTTTGCGGCGCCTTCGAAGGCAAGCAACTTACCGGCGAAGGGGTTTGCTGAGAGTATGTTGTCAGCTCACGAGTTTTGGGAATTTTTTGAGATGCGACGACAATGCCGTCAACGGCATTCTAAAGCTAACAAAGCCTTCTCAAAGAATCAACCGTGTTTCACATCCAATTTCAAAATGCCCCCTCGATACCACCACAGCCGCGGCATTTCTCAAAAAGAGGAAGCGCGGCGCGCGTCCTTATAGGGAAAGCCTTCGCAAAGGTCAACGGCAAAACGACATTGTTCCGTATTTTTTTGAAGTCCAGGCACCGGGAAAGGAGGAAAAAAAACCGCGCGGAACTTTCCGCTACCTCTCGTTTCGCCTTCTAGCATTGGCTTCGCAAAATCCGTGACAAATCCCTTGTCAACTCGGCGACACGCTCCGCATGGCGCTCACTCAAGGTACCACATCCACAACTCGGCGTCACAAGGCTTTGCTGCAGCACCGATGCTATCGATATCTCGGATCCGCACAAAGTTCGGACTTGATCCTTCCAGCGTTGCGCCAGTGATTCCGCCGACACTTTGTCGATTAAGGCCTCTTCCGACGTTGGGACCATGCCCCAAGCCACGATGCCGCCTCGATAAAAGAACTCAAGATACTGCTTTCGATATAAGGCGAAACGATCAAAGAACTGATACGCATCCAGGTTGATAATATCAAGGGGACATTCAAAGACGAGACCCCAGTCCGTATTGGCGCAGACGTGCACACCGACCAAAGCCCCCGCCTGTCTCAAAGGTTCGGCGACCTGTGTGATCAGCGACTTCACTTGATCCGCGGAAACAGTGATAAACGCCGATGTGCCGAAACCTGCCAGGGCCGGTTCATCCAGAAAAAGGATGACGGGTTTTTGCCATCGACTCAGATGCTGCAATTGCCATAGGGCTTTCATGGCCAAATGCTTCACCACAATATCGCACATGCGGTCGTCAAAGAGCAGCGCACGCCGATTCTGATCCGTCATGCCGCTCAAAAGCGTAAAAGGGCCGACAATTTGTCCTTTGACAGCACTCCAATCGCGGGGTCTTTGATCGAGCCTGTCTAAAAAGAGGCGAAAGGTTCGGCCTGTCTCCTTTCCCATGGCAAAGCGGGACTCCTCTAGAAGGGACAGGGAGGCCTCTACGGCCAGATAATCTTCATAAAAAGATAGAATTTCCTGGTCAGAATCCAGCGTATCCACCCATACGCGATCATTTTGTTGACGGACTCCAGGAAGTCCTTCCAAGTACTGCAGCATCATCTGTTCGGCGGCATATCGGGACAACTGAGGCCAGACCGGAATGTCGGTCATGGTTTCCAAAATGACGCTTACCGCACGCTCAGGGTCTGCGTGCGGCATGCTGCCCACAAGTGTTGCCCGTCCTGCAGGATCAAAAAGTCCCATTGCAAAGTCGCTCCTCAAAGAGTATGGTTTCTATTCTGTGAATATCTTTCAGGTATCTGGGTTGCCGCAGAAATTTCCTTCGCCCGCCTTCCCCGGAATCGTCTAGCATAGAGCGGCATCCTGGTCAAACACGCAGAGTGGAGGCCAAGATGGAGGAAAGAGCCCCCAGGCGTTCCAACCGGGAATTGGAAAACAAGAAATTTTTACTGATTTTACTTGCTTTGCTGCTCGTTCTGACCGTGGGGGCTCTTTATGTGCTCATGAAAACCGGCCGGCCTCCCTTTGAGACCACTCCGCCCTCGACACAAAAGCCGGCGGAATCCGATCAAAGCACCGCTTCGGCAGGACCTGACAAAATACGAAGACCTATCCCCGTCGTTGTGGAAGAAAGGCCGCCTGCTCCGGCTTTGAGTGAGCCAGCTGCTTCCAGCTACCCGGAAGTTTCCCCTGAGACCTCTCAGGAAGAGCGAAAAGACGCTTTCGGTCTTAAAACCAGTGTGGATCACGTGGTTCAGCCCCAGGAACCCTTCAGCGCTCATGGCCGACAATGGACCGTGGAAGAGATACAAAAGCGTCTAGCCGGTCGGGCCACTCAAACCCCGAACCAACCCGGGCCCTCTCCAGAACCCGGAACAGAAAGACAAGCCGTTGGAGGCTTTCTGCCGAAACCCCTGCCCACAACACCTCCCAGAACGGTGTCTGAAAAGACGATTTACTACGGAGTCCGTCTGGTTCGACCCGGCGAAAACCTATGGAAGATTCACTATGGTGTCATTCGAGAATATTTCGCACGGCGCGGTATCGAGCTTCCGCCTCGCGCCGATCAACCTCGAGCTGATGGACGCAGCTCCGGGATTGGGCGCCTTTTAAAATTCCTGGAAAGCATCGTGCACGTTTATGATGCTCGAAGGAATCGTCTGGTCGACGACATCAACCTTCTCCATCCCGATGACCTTATTGTTTTCTTCAATATCTCCGAATTGTTTGAAGCTTTGGACCAGGTGGAAGCCAAAGACCTGGAAGCTTTGCGTTATCTTGGGTCCTCGTTGCAAATAAGAAGGCCTTCGGCATCGAGAATTCTTCTAAACCGAAAAGACCTTCAAGGATTTTCCGTTCCGCCTTTGCCTTCTGAGCTGCGTTGAAAACCGTTGACAAACATAACGTTCTCCCGAAGGAGCAAACACATGGCACAAGATCTCAAGAAAATGTACCGCACCGTGATGGATGATCATTTTCCGGAAGAACTTTGTATTCGTTTTGGACATCAGGAACTGCTGTACCGAAAAAGGACATGGAAATTTCCCGACGAAAAAACAGGGGAACTCATCGAAAAGGGTCTTCGTTATGGAGAAAACCCCGGTCAGGAAGCGGCACTCTACGAGCTTGTTTCAGGAAACCTAACCTTGGGAGACTGTCACTTTATTGAGCCAGGTCGAGGGCTTGTGAGCGCCATAACCGAAGAGGATATGGTGCAGGCGGGAAAACATCCGGGAAAGATCAACCTTACGGATCTGGATAACGGGCTGAATATCATCAAATATCTCATGGATCGCCCCTGCGCCGTCATCCTTAAGCATAATAACCCCTGCGGCGTCGCGCACGGGGAAATTTTAGCGGAAGCGTATTATCGAGCCAATCGAGCGGATCGCATTGCGGCTTTTGGAGGATGTCTGGTTTTGAATCGAAGTCTCGATAAGGATACCGCGGAATTGGCGGCTCAAAATTACCTGGAGGTTCTGGCGGCTCCGGATTTTGAAGAAGGCGCTTTGGATATTGTCAAAAAGCGGGCGAATCTTCGAATTATTCAAGTGCGACGGATGGATCGGCTGGAAGAATATCGAAACTTGCGTTTTGTGGATTTTAAATCGCTCATGGATGGCGGTCTCATCGTGCAACAATCCCAACTATGCGCCGTCAAAGGTCCCCAAGATCTCAAACTGGCCGAAACGATCCATGAAGGCAAAACCTACCGGATTCAACGGGCTCCCACGGATAAAGAAATGCAGGATCTTCTTTTCGGGTGGTATGTGGAACAAGGGGTGACCTCCAATTCCGTTCTTTATGTGAAGGATCTGTGCACGGTGGCTATCGGCACGGGAGAACAGGACCGAGTGGGAGTTGCGGAACTGGCCGTCTATAAGGCTTACCGCAACTACGGCGATGCGCTCTGCTTTGAAAAATACGGCATCTCCTACAAGGAACTGGAACGCGCCGTGGAAACAGGACAAAGGCCTCGAAAGGACCGTGAAGAAATCGATGCGGCGGTTCGTGAAGTGAAAGCGGGCCTGGTAGGATCCACCATGGTCTCCGACGCCTTTTTCCCGTTTCGAGACGGCGTGGATGTGGGGCTTCGCCAAGGGGTCACCGCAGTGGTCCAACCCGGTGGATCTCTGAGAGACTGGGAAGTCATTGAAGCCTGCAATGAAGCGGGAGCCACCATGGTGTTCACGGGGCAACGAGCTTTTAAGCACTAGCAGTTTTGCCGAGAACGTGGAACGAGTCAGGCCAGACCAGGCCCAAAACTTTTGTTTACCTGGGTGCGCGGGCATCCCGCCCGCATCATGAGTGGGCCGTCCCGAACATGAGCGTGCTGGGAATCGAGCTTTCAGGAAAACCATGGCCTTTTTTTTCCGGCCAAGCCTGGATGTTTCTGCCGCTACCGCATCTGTGGGGGTGGACCTGAGTATCCGCCCTAAACGATTGGCATGCCTGAACGGCCTGGGGGCGGACACATGGGTTCGCCCCGACGTGGGTGACCGAGAATTTTTCCTTGGGTGCGGGGCATCCCACACACATACACGGCAGGTCAGAGGCTCCAGCTCCCACGAAAACAAAGGTCTTGCAGTTTCGGGGCGACGGTGAGCCTCACCCCTAGGGGTCTGGGAGTAGGTTTATTCCTGATGGTGCAAGTCAGCGGCCCGCTCCCTTCACGGCTGGGACATCGATGATTCCAGGAGAAAGGCTGTTTTCAGACAACTGCTTAGAGGCCCTGCCAAGCGGGTACGAGGTCCTGAGGGACACCCAAGTGGTCCAGGATACGGGCGACGATAAAGTCTAGAAGATCCTTCACACTTTGCGGATGGTGGTAAAAACCTGGAGCCGGAGGCAGTACAAGACCGCCCGCTTCAGTTATCGCCATCATGTTTTTCAGGTGCACAAGACTGAGCGGGGTTTCTCGAGGCACCACAATAAGCGGCCTTCTTTCCTTGAGACACACGTCGGCCGCCCGATGAATGAGGTTATTGGCCAAACCGTTGGCGATGGCGGCTAGAGTCCCCATGGTGCAGGGGACAATCACCATGCCTTGCGTGCGAAAGGAGCCGCTGGCGATAGGGGCACTGAAGTCTTCTTCACCATAAAGAGGCACTCCGTCCGGCAGGTCCTCTTCAAGATTTCTCCCCGTTTCCAAATGATAAACAAGCCTTCCGGCCGAAGAGGCCACCACATGGGCCGAAACACCTCGCTGGGCAAAAAATTGAAATAACCTTTGCGCATAGGGTGCTCCACTGGCGCCCGTGACCGCCACAATGACCGGAAGAGAGCTCATGGGCTCCAGACCTCCTCCACTGTTCGTCCTTCATGGACCAAAGCGACAATGGCCGCTAAGAAACGTTCCGGGGTCGCGTGCTGAAAAACATTGCGGCCCACCGCCACACCTGCAAGGCCGGCTTGTAGTCCCTGCTGAATTTTTGTCAGAAAAGCTCTTTCATCGGCTTCTTTGCTGCCACCGGCCATGACCACCGGCACAGGAACACTGTTCACGATGTGTTCCAGGCTTTCTTCATGCTGCGGCGCCGGTATCTTGATGATATCCGCCCCCAGTTCGGCGGCCACCCGTGCCGCATGCATCACGGCTTCATCAGGCAGCGGTTTCGGGGCGTGGGCTCCTCGCACATAAATCATCACCAAAAAAGGCAGGTTCCACAGGGCACAGGCCTCTCCCACATGTCCAAGGTCTCTGAGCATGTGAGGTTCGGCATCATCTCCCAAATTCACGTGAACCGAAACCCCGTCCGCTCCTCGACGAATGGCTTCTTCCACAGACCCAACCAAAACCTTTTGATGAAAAGCGGGACCAAGCTGGGTACTGGCCGAAAGATGCATGAAAATGCCGGGAAGAGGCCCAGGGATTTGTTCCAGATACGTCATCATGCCTTTATGCAGCACGAGCCCATCCGCCCCCGAGGCAATGCCGTAGCGAATCACGTATTTCATGCGCTCAAGGCCGCGTATGGGGCCGCAACTGACGCCGTGATCCAAAGGAAACAGCACCAGACGACCGTCTTCTCTGGAAAAAAAACGTCGCAACCTTAAATGCTTACCGCCCATTGTTTGCCTTCTCCTGCAAAAGGTTCCCCTCCCGTGGTCTCCTCTCTTACGTCGCTTTCGGCCCAAAAATCCAATGGGGGACAGGCAGGAATATCGCCGACGTCCACCATGAAACGGTAAAAAAGCCTCAAACCTTCTAAGGCCCTTTCATGAAGGTCAAAAATGAAAGTTTTGTAATATCGCTGCAAACCCACGAGATCCAAAATACCCAAGCGGCTGGCTTCTTGACACAAAACATCCAGATGCTGAAGTCCCCACGACTTGGATGCCCATAAAGATCGCACCGCCTCGCGGACCAGGGCCGGCTCTCGAGCCGCCACATCCCGGCGCACCACCCACAGGGCAAACACAAAGGGATGCCCCGTCCAGCCATGCCACACTTCCGCCAGATCATAGCGAAAAGGATAGTTCGCATGACCGCGCCACACCAGGGCTTCGTCACCGATGGCCAAAAAGGCCGTCGGTGACGATCCGTTGGCCAAAGCGTCAGCCAGAGCTCCACGATGGTAGCGTACATTTTTAAGGTTCCAGAATATTTCCACGAGGATCTTCAGCAGCACAACGGAAGTGTCCGAATGCCGAGTTAAAAGAATATCTTCACCTTCAAGGGATTCCAAAGGCTTTTGGCTTAACAACAACACACTATGGACCGGCCCGGCACAGGCGATGGCCAAGCCGGGGACAATCTTGAACAACTGCGGATGCCGAGCATACATAACCGAAGAAACAGCACTGAGATCCAACTCTCCGCGACACACCATGGCGTTCAGTTCCGATGGACAATGGGCCGAGATGTGACACGGATTGGGAACCAGACGCTGTTCCATAGCGTAATAGACCGGCCAAACATTCAAGTAATCGATTTTTCCGAGCTTCAGTGTGAGGTGGTGTCCGCGACCCATACCATAGACCCCTGCGCCGCATGGCGAATGATTCTTTCGGCCAGATCGTTTTCCGTGGAAAAAGAACCCGAAACGGAAACGGCCAAGAAAGGCGTTTTGGCCCCAGGACCCAAATGTCCGAAAAATGGATGGAGACCAAGGGCCTGAGCCCCTATGGACGTGACCATACGTAACACCGTCGCCGGCGTGATGCCCGGCATGCCATCCAAGACAGCGGTTGCTTCACGAAACAGATTCAGGTCTTCATTACTGGCCAGGCTGTCCGTTCCCAAAGCACAGCGAATCCCTCTTTGAAGGGCCGCTTCGATGCGGGGAATCGTTCCTTCGATCCACGCATTGCTTCGCGGACAAAAGCACACGGCGGCCCCACAGCGCGCCACCACGTTCCAATCCTCTTCGTTCACATGCACCATGTGGACCAAAAGGGTCTGAGCGTCCAAAACACCCAAGGTCTGCAGGGTTTTCACCGGGGATGTTCCCGAAGGACGCCAGGAGGCATCCCAACGCCCCAAGGACTGCAACAGATCGCGGCAAAAGCCCGTGCCGTCTCGAACAAAGTGCACCTCGTCGGAATGCTCGGCTGCATGGATGGAAAAAAGCAACCCTCTGGAACGGCTCCAGGCTTTGGCTTGGGCGATAACTTTCCAAGATGTTGCATAGAGGGAATGCGCTGCCAGAAACGTGTATGGCTTGTGGGTTATGGCCTCTGGAGAAAAGAGTTCATGAAGATTCTGACAATGAAATCCCAATAACTCCACGAATCGATGTTCATGGGGAATTTTTGAAGGTTCCGGAAATGACTCCACAGGCGGATTCATAACGTTGGCAAAGCACCGCGTGCCGGACTGAAAGGCCTGTAGGGATCCCGTTTTGTGTGCATCCCGTCGTTTAGAAGGACTCAGGTTTTCTTTGGCCTGAAACACGGATACAAGCCATTGAGGAAATCCCATGGGCTGTGAAGGTCTGGAAAGAGAAAGAAGACTGAAGTCCAAATGCGTATGGGCGTTCACAGCTCCGGGAACAAGGGCGGCCTCCTCATGATCCCACAAACGCACCGAAGCGTTCCCGAATTTTTTGCGCATGTCCTGAGCCCGGCCGGATTCCAGGATTCGGTCGTGACTCACCACCACGGCCCCGTCGGCCACGGGCGGTCCCATACCCACAAAAACCCAAGGCGCTCGATGGATCTCCACGCCTTTCATGCCATTCCTTTAGGTTCCTTCGATCCATTCATAAGCCATGGTCCGCTGCTTGGGCACAAAACCGGCGTCACAAATGAGCCGACGGATTTCTTCCACGGAGAGACGAAAATGAACCCCTGCAGCCGCCACTACGTTTTCTTCAATCATGGTGGAGCCGAAATCGTTGGCACCGAAAAAGAGCGCCGCCTGAGCCACCTTTGGACCCATGGTGACCCAAGAGGCTTGCAGGTTATCGAAGTTGTCCAGGACCAAACGAGACAGGGCCAGCAAACGCAGATAGCTCACCGCCGTTTCCGGCCGCTTGGAAATGGATGTGTTGCCAGGTTGAAAAGTCCATGGAATAAAAGCCGTAAAACCTCCCGTTCGATCCTGCAGGTCGCGAAGCGCAAAAAGATGGCTTAACCGGTCCTCCAGGGATTCTTCATGACCGAACATCATGGTCGCCGTTGTGCGTAATCCCTGGCGATGCGCCTCTTCCATCACCGCCAGCCATTCTTCTGCGGAACATTTGTTGGGAGACACCCGGCGACGCACCTCATCCACAAGAATTTCCGCCCCTCCTCCGGGAATGGAATCCAATCCGGCGCTTTTCAGCCGAGCAATCACCGTGGCCACATCGATTCGTTCGCGCTTGGCAAAAAAGACAATTTCCGGCGGGGAAAAAGCATGAAGATGAACCGGATACCTTTCCTTGATGAAGCGCAGCATGTCTTCATAGAAACTCAAAGGAAGATCCGGGTGATGCCCCCCTTGAAGAAGAATCTGAGTCCCTCCTAAAGCCAAAGTTTCCTCAATTTTCTTAGCAAGGAGGTCTCTTCCCAGAACGTAGCCTTCAGGGTGGCCTGGAGGCCGAAAGAAAGCACAGAACCGGCAACCACAAACGCAAATGTTGGAATAATTGATGTTGCGGTCTACCACATAAGTGACCACATTTTCGGTATGCTTTTTTTGACGGAGGCGATGCGCCGCATGGCCTAGGCGGTGAAAATCCGCATGAAGATAGATTTCTCGTGCTTCATGGCGGTCCAACCTTCGACCTTCCTCCACAACGCCTTCCAGCAACGCCTCATGCCAGGAGCGCATTTTGGAACCTTCACCTATGCCCTTCATCACCACCTCGGAAAAATTCAAAAGCCTTCCTTGCCTTTAAGAAACCTGTGACGTCTGGATCTCCCATGCGACGTGGCTTTACCATGCCATAAAAAATGTGCCTCATTGAGGACTCGCCCTCATTGTCCTGGAAGCGCGGGTCTCCGACCCGCCCAAGACCCGGACCGAACGCCCGTGGAAAAAGCCGGCTGAAGGCCGGCACTTCCGGCGAATAAGCCGACTTTAGGGTTCCAGGGGCGAGACGCCGTCTTGTCCCTACGACAAAACGGCAATAGCACCATCGGCATAACCGGTTCCCAGACGACTTCCTAAGCCCCGCAAGACGGCGGGGCCGCAGCTTCTTCAAAAAAGCAATTACGCTCCACGGGATGAAAACCAGCCTCGCGAATCAAAAATTCCAGCTCCTCTCTGGTAAGAAAGGATTCGGATTCGGCTCCGGCCATGTGCCCGATTTTTTCTTCCACCACGGTCCCGTCCAAATCGTCGGCTCCGAAATGAAGGGCCACTTGCGCCTGCTTCACTCCCAACATGACCCAATAGGCTTTGATGTGAGGAATATTGTCCAACATGAGGCGGGAGACGGCGATGGTTTTCAGTTCATCCACACCCGTCGGGCCTTGAGCATGCGGCACGTCCGTGTTTTTCGCCTGAAAAGGTAAAGGGATGAAGCATACGAAGCCTTGTGTTTCATCCTGGAGTCGACGCAAAGCGTCCAGATGCTCCAGGCGTTCCTCAAGGGTTTCCTTATGCCCGAAAAGCATGGTGGCGTTGCTTTTTATGCCCAATTGGTGAGCTTCCCGCATGACTTGTAGCCAACCCTCGCCACTGAGCTTCTGAGGACACAGAAGGGCGCGCACTCGAGGGCTGAACACTTCGGCGCCACCGCCGGGTAACATGTCCAGTCCAGCCGCCTTCAAGCGCAAAAGAACATCACGAATGGAAAGGCCTTCCAGGCGGGCAAAATGAGCGATTTCCACCGCTGTAAAGGCTTTGATGTGCACCTGCGGCCGAACCTGTCGAATGGCCCGCAACATCGCCTCAAAGGTTTCCAGCCGCAGTTCCGGATGACACCCTCCCACCATGTGCACTTCCGTGATGGGTTCTTGAAGCCGATCTTGAACTTTCTCCACAATATTTGAAACCGTCAGTTCAAAGGCTCCAGCTTCACCCTTACGGCGTCGAAAGGCGCAAAACAAGCAGCCGTTGACACAGATATTGGAATAGTTGATGTGCTGGTTGACTACGTAGTAAGTGTTCGTCCCGTGCCGGCGGTGTCGCACCTCATAGGCCAATCCCCCTACCGCCACCAAATCCGGACATCGAAAAAGTCGAAGCCCGTCTTCAAGGGTCAGCCGTCGGCCTTCCATCACCTTGTGGTAAATATCCTCAAGACCCAAAGACCTGTAGACCGTTACGGGAAGCATTTTCGGTCCCTTTCGTGTCCAAAGCCGTCTCCTTTGCCATGACCATGCCGTCACCGGCCAACCCGTTTTTCAATACCTTGATGAATTCGTCGATCAAACGCCCCGTCACTTCCGAGGATCCTTCGTACAAACCCGTACCACCGTCCAGAAAGGAAACACAATGCGCCTGAAGAAAACGATCCATGACAGCGTCCAGAAAAAAAACCACAAATTCAGGATCCATGTCCGAACGCACTTCGCCTCGAGCCATCCCTGCGAGCACAATGGGGCGCAAGTATTCAGCTGAGAAAAACCGCACCCGCTGCAGAAGCTCATCCCGCAAGGGGAAATCTTCCTGAAAGAGCATCTTGAGGTAGATGCGGTAAACTCGAGGATGCTTTTGAATGAAGTCGACTCCCGCTATGAGGCTTTGGCGAATCCTTTCAAAAAAGTCCTTATCCGCCGTGTTGTGCTTGACCTGACCCAATCGCTGACGCACTAAAGCTACGGCATGATCAAAGATGAAAAGAAAGAGCCCTTCCTTGTTGCCGAAGTATTGAAAAAGAGAGCCTTTAGAAATCCCAAGAGATTCTGCCAATCGGTTGAGGCTCGCCTGTCGAAACCCGTGCCGGGAAAATTCTTCCACCGCCGCATCCAGAATCTTTTCCCGTTTCGAGGTCTTGAGCCTCATGAAACGATCCATGCCCATTTTTCTGCACCCCTGAAAGGACCCCGCATCAGAAAGTGACCAGGTGGTCACTTTTACCCAAGCTCGGGAAGGCTTGTCAACCAATCCCTTGCCACCAGGAAGGGGCCGCGGTAATAGAGCAGGGAAAACCACATGAGGAGGTGAGCCGTGCGACGACCCATTATTCATGGGCCTCTTCCCGGACCCAAGGCCCAAGCTCTGACCGCCAAGGATCATACCTATGTCTCTCCGTCCTACACGCGCATTTACCCTCTTGTGGCGGAAAAGGGCCAGGGGGTCTGGGTGGAGGATGTGGATGGAAACCAGTTCTTGGACTTTACGGCAGGCATTGCGGTATGTGCCACGGGCCATTGTCATCCGCGCGTCGTGAAGGCTGTTCAAGAACAAGCCCAGCGGTTGCTTCACATGTCAGGGACGGATTTTTACTACACACCGCAGATTCGCTTGGCGGAAAAGCTCTCTTCACTTCTTCCTCAAAAAGATCCCTACAAGGTCTATTTCGGCAATTCCGGTGCAGAAGCGGTGGAAGCGGCTTTCAAGCTGGCTCGATGGCATACGCGCCGGGAACTCAACATCGCCTTTTTCGGGGCCTTTCACGGCAGAACCATGGGCGCTCTGTCTTTGACCGCCAGCAAGACCATTCAAAAGAAACATTATCATCCCTTTGTTCCAGGCATTACGCATATTCCTTATCCCTATTGCTATCGCTGTCCATACAATCTCACTTATCCATCGTGCGATCTGGAATGCGTACGCTGGATAGAAGAAACCCTGTTTCGAACCACCATGCCCCCTGAAGAAGTGGCGGCTATCTTTGTGGAACCCATTCAGGGGGAAGGCGGTTACATTGTCCCGCCGCCGGAATTTCATAAGCGCCTTCAGGCCATCGCCCACAAGTACGGTATCCTTTATGTGGCCGATGAAGTGCAGACAGGAATCGGTCGAACGGGCAAAATGTTCGCCATGGAACATTTCGGTGTTGTGCCGGATATCATTGCCCTGGCTAAGGGCATCGCTTCCGGGCTGCCTCTAGGAGCCATGATGGCTCCTACAAGCATCATGACGTGGGAAGCCGGAAGCCATGCGTCCACCTTTGGAGGCAATCCTCTTTCGTGCATGGCCGCATTGGAAACCCTGGCTCTGGTGGAATCCAGTCTTATGGAGAACGCGGCCGTCAACGGGCGCCGGCTTTTGGAAGGTTTGCGTCGATTGCAGCAGGATTGGGAATGCCTCGGCGATGTTCGCGGACTGGGGCTCATGGTGGGCGTGGAACTGGTCAAAGACCGGCATACAAAGGAGAGGGCGAGTGAGTGGCGAAACGGCCTCATTCAGGAAGCTTTTCAAAAGGGGCTCCTCCTTTTGGGATGCGGGGAAAACACCGTGCGTTTTTGTCCGGCTCTTACCGTGTCCGCGGATGAGGTGGACTGTGCTTTGGAACTTTTTGAAACAGCCCTTCGCGCTTTATTTCGTTGAACAAAACAGAAGTTTTTAACAGTCAGGTCATTTCGCGTTTTTTTTCACGTTTCCAGGCGAAACATGGGTGAACCTGGGTTGCCTCTTCCATGAAGCCTGACCAAGGTCTTCACCTCACGAATCCCTGAATCTGCCCGGTGAAGATTCAATATTCCCGAAAGCTGGTCTTTCAATTTAGAGTGATTCCAGCCCAGAGCGTAGGGGCACGGCGCGCCGAGCCCATATACTCAAACCCTTTGGTTTCCTGGGAGCGAAGAGCTCTGAGCCGCCAAATACGGGCGGAACGCCGGCGCTTCCGGAAGAAAACAAGGTTTCAGGCTTGCGGGGGCGAGGCGCCGCCTCGTCCCTACCTTGAAATGACATAAAAAACCTTGTTGTTGCGAGTCTTCGGAGAGGCTCTAGGCGGACCTAAGTACTCACCCGTGCCCTGCCTGATGGACCAACCTAGCGGCAAACAAGCCGGTATTTCGGTGCAAGCCCTGCCAATGCCCCGTTCCATGAGAAAGCATCGGCGCCCCATTGGTATATCCCTTGGTGGGATTTGTCAGTTGAAGGACACGAAGCACATCTTCCCAAAAACCTCGCTGGTCACCCTCGAACGTCGGAGGTGCGGCCTTGAGCCATGCTTTTTGAATGCGCGAAAATCCTTGACCCTGCCAAAGGGCCGTTCCTATAATTCATCCGCTTTTGTCGCCTTTATGGGGAAGGTTCTTCAAAGCTTTGTGCATTCTTCAGCGAAGGTTTTCAAAAGCTTGACACATTTCTTTGCTTTTTCTATAGTGAGATACTTCACAAGATCAGCGCCGAAGCGCCCTTCTCGAACCCTTTTCGCGAAGGAAGGTTTGTTTCGGCCGAACCAGCCTTGAGCACAAACGGTGGCGACATGAGCTTCAGCCAGTATTTGGAACGTAATCAAAAGGCCATTCTGAAAGAATGGTTTCATTCGGTGGTGGAAACCTATCCTGAAGAAACGGCCAAGTTTCTGAAAAAAGAAAAAGATCCCTTTTCAAACCCTGTGGGGAGTTCCATCCTTGAGGGGATTCGGGGCATTTTTGCGCAGATCCTGGAAGGGCTGTCTTCCGACGAGGTGTTACCCTTTTTGGATCGAATCGTGCGCGTGCGCGCCGTCCAAGATTTTACACCCGCTCAGGCGGTCTCCTTCATGTTTTCTTTGAAGGACGTCGTGCGAGCTCAAACGGACAAAGACGGTCTTACCGCCCAGTATGCGGCTGAACTTGTGGGTTTTGAACGCACCGTGGATCGAGCGGCCCTGATGGCCTTCAACATCTATATGCAATGTCGTGAACAGCTCTATCAGCTGCGCGTGGACGAGATCAAGAACAGGACCGGAAAACTTTTGGAGCGGGCTCAGGCCATATGGGAGAGCCGCCGTGCGGAAGACGGCTCCCGGGAGGAATCTTAACTATTTATTAACCAAAACGAGGTGGGGTGGTTATGAACGCATCACAAGCCATGGTCTTTTCCCTTGTCGCCGTCGGGATCCTCGTGTGCCTCCCCCTGATCGGCGTGACGGCCGGGATGACGACCCTCTTTGCGGTCTTCATTCCCTATGCGGCCGTCGCTCTGTTTTTTATAGGGGTTGTGGCACGCGTGGTGCGATGGGCCCGATCGCCGGTCCCGTTCCGCATCCCGACCACCTGCGGGCAGCAAAAGAGCTTCCCCTGGATCAAGGCGGACCCCTTGGAGAATCCAACGGATACCAAAGGGGTGGTATTGCGCATGATTCTTGAGGTTTTGCTGTTCCGGTCCCTGTTTCGAAACACCCGGTTAGAGTTTTACGAAGGGCCGAAGATTCGGTATGCATCGGCCAAGTGGCTGTGGCTCGGAGCCATCGTGTTCCATTACTCCTTTTTGGTGGTTCTTCTCAGGCATCTTCGATTTTTCTCGGAACCTGTCACTCCTTTGGTCACGCTGTTGGAAAGCGTGGACGGCTTTCTGGAAGTGGGTTTGCCTCGGCTTTACATTTCCGGCCTGGCTCTGTTGGCCGGTGTGACCTATCTTTTCCTTCGCCGTGTCACCATTCCCCAGCTCAAGTACATTTCGCTGCCGTCGGACTACTTTCCCTTGTTCCTGATCTTCGCCGTCGCGGCAACCGGCCTGCTTATGCGCTACATTTACAAGGTAGACATCGTGGGGGTTAAGGAACTCACCATGGGGCTGGCCACCTTTCGCCCTGTGATTCCCGAAGGGATCGGGGTCATTTTCTATATTCATCTTTTCTTGGTCAGCGTGCTCTTTGCCTATTTCCCCTTTAGCAAACTGGTGCACATGGCTGGAGTTTTCCTGAGTCCTACAAGGAATCTTCCCAATAACAGCCGTATGGTGCGCCATATCAATCCTTGGAATTACCCGGTCAAGGTTCATACCTATGAAGAGTATGAAGATGAATTCAGGGAAAAGATGATTGAAGCTGGTCTTCCAGTGGAAAAGAAGGAGTAAACATGGCGAGCGTACCGAAACCCAGCGAACTAGGCAAGGTGGACCATCGGCCGCCGCAAAAGCCTTGGACCGAAACGGTCCCGGAGTTTCGGCCCGGCACCTTTTGCTATGGGGCAAAGGCCAAAAACTTGGAAGTGGTCGGGTTGCCCAATCCTCGAGAATGGAACCCTGCGGATGAGGATTGGAAGCTACCCGATGACTGGAAAGACATCACCCTGAAGGGCATGAAGGATCGACTGGACAAATTCCGTTCCTTCAAGCTTTTCATGGACATCTGCGTGCGTTGCGGCGCCTGTGCTGACAAATGCCATTATTTCATCGGTTCCGGGGATCCCAAAAACATGCCGGTCTTGCGGGCGGAACTTATTCGCTCCATTTACCGCAATTATTTCACCGGCAGCGGCAAGATTCTGAAAAAATACGCCGGTGCCCGCGCCTTGACGGAACAAATCATCAAGGAATGGTTCTATTACTATTATCAATGCACGGAATGCCGACGTTGCTCCGTCTTTTGCCCCTACGGTATCGATACGGCTGAAATCACCATGATGGGCCGTGAGCTGCTCAATGAACTGGGCTGCGGTATCGACTGGATCATGGGCCCTGTGGCCAACTGCTACATGAACGGAAACCACCTGGGGATACAGCCGCATGCTTTCAAAGACATGATCATGTTCTTTGTGGACGAGATCGAGGCGGTCACCGGTGTGCGCGTGGAACCCACGTTCAACCGCAAGGGCGCTGAAGTCCTCTTCATCACCCCGTCGGGAGACGTCTTTGCCGATCCAGGAACCTACACCCTCATGGGGTACATGATGCTTTTCCATGAAATAGGCCTGGATTACACCTGGAGCACCTACGCTTCGGAGGGTGGCAATTTCGGCTTGTTCACGTCCCATGAGATGATGAAGCGCCTAAACGCCAAGATGTATGCCGAAGCGAAGCGCCTCAAGGTCAAATGGATTCTTGGCGGCGAATGCGGCCATATGTGGCGTGTCATCAACCAGTACATGGACACCATGAACGGCCCTGCGGATTTCCTGGAAGTGCCTAAATCCCCCATCACCGGCACGGTGTTTGAGAACGCCAAGAGCACCAAGATGGTTCATATTGCCGAATTCACGGCGGATCTCATTCGCCACGGCAAGTTGAATCTGGATCCCAGCCGAAACGACAACAAGATCGTGACTTTCCACGACTCATGCAACCCATCTCGAGCCATGGGCCTGTTTGAGGAACCCCGTTACGTGCTGAAAGCTGTCTGCAACCATTTTTATGACATGCCCGAAAACACCATTCGCGAAAAGACCTTCTGCTGTGGATCCGGATCGGGGCTTAACACCGACGAATTCATGGAAATGCGTATGCGCGGCGGGCTGCCTCGAGCCAACGCCGTCCGCTATGTCCATGAAAAGTACGGCGTGAACATGCTGGCCTGCATCTGCGCCATTGACCGCGCCGTGCTGCCGCCCTTGATGAATTATTGGGTTCCGGGGGTGAATGTCACAGGACTTCACGAGCTGGTAGGCAACGCCCTTGTGATGAAAGGTGAAAAGAAGCGCACCACCGACCTCCGCTACGAACCCCTGCCGGGGATGGAAGAAGAGGAGGAGACCGAAGATGTATGATGCAAAGAAAATCGTTCCGGGAATTCTGATCTTTGTGGTGCTGTTCACCTTCCCCCTGTGGTCCAACTTGGGGAAGGCAGCCCCGGCGCCGAAAGTCGAGCTGCCGAAAACGGAAAAAGTCTGTGTCATGGACGCGGCCTACATGAAAACGGAACACATGGTGCTTCTCAACCAGTGGCGGGACCTGGTGGTTCGCGATGCCAACAGATTGTGGGTGGGGCCCGACGGTAAAGAACATGTCATGAGCCTGCAGAACGCTTGCATGAAATGCCATTCCAGCAAGGTGAAGTTCTGCGACCAGTGCCACAATTACGCCGGGGTCAAACCTTATTGCTGGCAGTGTCACATCGAGCCTAAGGAGAACATGTGATGGAAAAAAATCGCCGTGAATTCCTGAAGATAGGCGGAATATCCGTCTTGGGGCTGAGTGCTCTGCCTGTCTTTCAGGCGCTCGCCCAAGAGAAAGGGCCTCGCTACAAACCCGACCCCAAGGCCCTCAAAGGGGCTCAGTGGGCCATGATCGTGGATATGAAGAAGTGCTGGGAACAGCAAGAAAAACGCCAATGCAAAGACTGCATTTTGGCATGCCACAAGATCCATAATGTGCCGGATATTCCCGACCAAAAACGGGAAATCAAATGGATCTGGTTGGAAGAATACAAGCACGCTTTTCCGGACCAAGCCCATGAGTATGCTCCGGAAAAAGTCAAGGAAAGCCCCTTCATGCTTCTGTGCAACCATTGCAGCAATCCGCCCTGTGTGCGAGTGTGCCCTACCAAGGCCACATTCAAGCGTTCACAGGACGGCATTGTCATGATGGACTTTCACCGCTGCATCGGGTGCCGTTACTGCATGGCGGGCTGTCCCTACGGCGCTCGAAGCTTCAATTGGGGTGACCCTCGGCCCTATCTCAAGCCCGAAGACATCAACATGACATACCCGACACGTCGCAAAGGTGTGGTGGAAAAATGCACCTTCTGTTACGAACGTATCGATGAAGGCTTGCAGCCGGCGTGTGTGGAAGCTTGCAAGGTCAAGGCCCTGATCTTCGGCGATGTGACCAACCCCAATTCCGAAGTGCGCAAGATCCTTTCCGGCCATTACAGTCTGCGCCGTAAGATCGAGCTGGGTACGGGGCCGAATGTTTACTACCTGATCTGATGAGGGGACGACATGCTTGAAAAGGCTTTCAAAGGTGGACAAAAGTACTGGAGCCTTCTGCTGGGCCTGGCGATCCTTTCAGGGGTCGGCTTCGCCTGCTTCATGCTCCAGCTCAACCAAGGCTTAAAAATCACCGGCATGAGCCGGGATGTGTCCTGGGGGTTTTACATCGCTCAGTTCACTTTCCTGGTCGGAGTGGCCGCTTCGGCGGTCATGGTGGTGCTTCCCTACTATTTGCACCATGTCAAGGAATTCGGCCGCATCACCATTTTGGGTGAATTTTTGGCGGTAAGCGCTGTGACCATGTGTCTTCTGTTTATCATCGTGGACCTTGGGCAGCCCATGCGTCTTCTGAACGTGCTGCTTCACCCGACACCCAATTCCATTCTCTTTTGGGACATGGTCGTTTTGAACGGCTATCTTTTCTTGAACGCCGTGATCGGCTGGACCGTGTTGAGCGCCGAGCGCAAGGAAATGCCTCCGCCTGCGTGGGTCAAACCGCTTATCTACATCTCCATACCCTGGGCAGTGAGCATTCACACGGTGACGGCTTTCTTGTACGCCGGTCTTCCGGGTCGCCATTTCTGGTTGACGGCCATCATGGCCGCCCGCTTTTTGGCTTCGGCCTTCGCTTCCGGTCCTTCGCTTCTGATCCTTTTGTGCTTCCTCATTCGGAAGCGCACCAACTTCGATCCGGGTCCCTCGGCCATTGAAAAGCTCTCCAAGATTGTCACCTACGCCATGATCACCAGTGTGTTCTTCTTGCTGCTGGAAATCTTCACCGCGTTCTACAGCAAGATTCCGGGACACATGCACGGGTTTGTCTACCAGTTTGCCGGCTATGAAGGGCATGCGGAACTGGTGCCTTTCATGTGGCTTTCCGTGATCTTGTCGGTGATTGCTTTGGTTCTTCTGGTGCCGCCTCAATTTCGAAACAATGAAAAACTGCTGAAGATCGCCTGCCTTGCGGTCTTTTTCGGGCTGTATTTGGAAAAAGGTGTCGGGCTGGTGGTGACCGGCTTCATTCCCAATGTGTTCGACAAGGTCACGCCGTATATCCCGACCGCTCCCGAACTGGCGATTACTTTGGGAGTATGGGCTACAGGTTTCCTGATCATGGCGGTGCTCTACAAGGTGGCCATCGGTGTGAAGGAGGAAATTCGCGCCTAAGGGCCTCTTCTGACCCCGTGGACTACTCCTCTTGACGAAACACAGGGAAAGGGCGCGGTACCTTACCGCGCCCTTTCCTTATTGAAGGAGTCTTCGGCCTTATGGTTCGCCTCTGGCGACTTGTCGACCTGGGTGTGCTTGACTACGACCAGGCTTTGCAGCTGCAACACCGATGTGTGGACGCACGTAATCTTGGTGTCTTGGACCGAGACGTTTTTTTTCTTCTGGAACATCCAGCCGTGATTACCTGCGGACGTCGAGGGGGTACGGAACACTTGTGCGTGCCGTCCAGTGTCTTGAAAGCGCATGGGGTGCGCGTTCTTTCCGTGGAACGTGGTGGATCCATCACTTACCATGGGCCTGGACAGCTTGTGGGCTATCCCATTGTGCATCTTCCTTCGGCGGGTTGGAAAGCTGTGGAGTGGGTGACCGCCCTGGAAGAGGTTATGATTCGAACCGCCGCTCGATTCGGGGTCAAGGCCACACGAAACACTCGCAATCGAGGTGTGTGGGTCGGTGACAAAAAATTGGGAAGCATCGGCATTGCGGTCCGCCACGGTGTGAGTTTTCACGGTTTCGCTTTGAATGTGAACAATTCTCTGGAACCTTTCGGCTGGATTCACCCCTGTGGCCTAGAAAATGTGAGCGTCACATCTCTCGCTTTGGAAACCGGAACCATGTTATCTATGATTCAGGTGAAAGCTACGCTCACGGCCTGTGCTGAGCAAGTTTTGGACGTCCGTTTTGAAAGAACCGATCTCGAGGCGCTTTACGTTGCCATAGGAAAAAGGCCCGATGCGTCCGGATGAAAACCAGACCCAAAAGCTCGCAAAACCTTCATGGTTAAGAAAACGTCTCACCAGTTCGGCGTCCTACGAAGCTGTGCGAGACCTATTGCACAAATGCCATGTCCATACGGTCTGCCAGGAAGCTCGATGCCCAAATCATTGGGAATGCTTTTCTCAAAAGACGGCAACCTTTCTTCTCCTGGGGGATCGTTGCACGCGCCGATGTCGTTTCTGTGCCGTGAACCACGGTAATCCCATGCCGCCCGACCCCGAAGAACCGTCTCGTATAGCTCAAGCCGTGCTGACCCTCGGGCTTCGTTATGTGGTGTTGACTTCCGTAACAAGAGATGATCTTCCCGATGGAGGCGCTTCCTTTTTTGCCCAAACCATTCGAATTCTGCACAGCACTGTTCCCGGACTTCAGGTGGAAGTTCTGATTCCCGACTTTCAGGGCCGCGTTTCCGATGTGAGCACGGTGCTTGAAGCAGGTCCTGCGGTCTTGAATCATAATGTGGAAACCGTCCCTCGGCTCTACGACACCGTCAGGCCCCAAGCCGACTACCGTCGATCTCTGGCCTTACTTCGAGCCGCTTCGAACATCGCCCCTCAGATTCCTCTTAAGTCTGGCATCATGCTCGGTCTTGGAGAAACCCAGGATGAAATTTTGAAGACTCTGGACGATCTTTTGATGTCCGGATGCCGTCTCGTCACCTTGGGCCAGTATTTGCAGCCGGCTTCGCATCTTCTTCCCGTCGCTCGTTACGTGCCGCCGGAAGAATTTGAAGCTTGGCGAGAAAAAGCTTTGTCCATGGGCTTTTACCAAGTGGCTGCAGGACCGTGGGTGCGCAGCTCCTATCGAGCCCATGAAATGTATGGCGGCCTATAACCCGCATGCTTTCGAAAACTCGGAGAAAGGAGCACCACGATGATCCTTGGCATCCTTAAAGAAATCAAACCCGAGGAATACCGCGTTTCGATGACCCCATTTGGAGCCGAAGTGGCCGTGCAACAAGGCCACACGGTGCTTGTGGAAAAGGGCGCCGGTCTGGCCAGCGGTTTTCCCGATGAGGACTACCAGCGTGTCGGTGCCCAGATTGTAGAAAGTCCCGCCGAGATTTATGCTCGCGCCGACATGATCATGCATGTCAAGGAGCCGTTGCCGCCGGAATACAATCTTATTCGAGAAGGTCAAATCCTTTTCACCTATCTTCACTTGGCTGCCGACGAATCCTTGACCCGTGTGCTCATGGAACGTGGGTCCGTAAACATCGCCTACGAGACCATTCAAAAAGCCGATGGGTCCTTGCCTTTGCTGACCCCCATGAGTGAAGTGGCCGGGCGTATGGCTGTGCAGGAGGCCGCCAAGTACCTGGAAAAAGCCTATGGAGGTCAGGGGATTTTGCTGGGGGGAGTCCCTGGGGTGGAGCCGGCCACGGTGGTGATTCTAGGAGGCGGCGTGGTCGGGACCAATGCGGCCAAGATCGCCTGCGGCTTGGGAGCTAAGGTCTATGTCCTGGACAAGAATCTGGAAAGGCTTCGTTACCTGAGCGACATCATGCCGCCCAACTGCTTTCTTGTGGCCTCTTCTCCAGCCGCCATTCGCGATCTGGTCAAAAAGGCCGATGTGGTCATCGGAGCCGTACTCATCCCCGGAGCCAAGGCACCGAAGCTGGTCACTCGTGACATGCTTTCCACCATGAAGCACGGTGCCGTCTTGATCGATGTGGCTATTGATCAAGGCGGCTGTTTCGAGACTTCCAGGCCCACCACCCACAGGGATCCCATCTATATGGTGGACGGTATTGTCCATTATTGTGTGGCCAATATGCCCGGCTCCGTTCCCAAAACCTCCACTTTGGCTTTGACCAACGCCACCCTGCCCTATGCATTGGAAATCGCCAATAAAGGCTGGCGTCGAGCCATGAAAGAAAACCCTGAAATCGCTAAAGGCGCCAACGTGATCGCCGGCAAGGTCACTCATCCCGGAGTCGCCGAGGCCTTCGACCTGGAGTACGTGCCCGTGGAAAACTTTCTGTAGTCTATCAGGCTTTTTGGGGAAGAGCCTGCGCCGGGTGCTTTTTGCCGGTACCCTATCCGTAGGGCGGATGAAGCGAAGCGAAATCCGCCTCCATATCCGTAGGGCGGATGAAGCAAAGCGAAATCCGCCTCCATATCCGTAGGGCGGATGAAGCATAGCGAAATCCGCCGCATCCTCTCCTGCCAAGCGAAATCCGCCACCTTACCGTCGAGCGAACCAAAAATCCCCGTTCTACGGAAGCCCTTGCTCGGGGGTAGGAACACATCCATAAGGCTTCCCTGCGCCGTTTATGTCTTCCTGGCATCGAAGGCCACCGATCTTACAAATGTGGGTTAGGAATTCATTGACTTCCGAACCCAATCCGCCAAGGGAAAAACCGGTCGTACCGAGGTGTCCTTGGGCTACCTTCAGCGGCTCTAGGCCGTTGGAAATAAAGCTCGCAGCCAGGAATTGAGCCCTGTGGATTTCTATGCCTTCCGCAAGGAGCGGGCCTTTTCCAAGTTGGAGCGCTTTCATCACGGGCGCGCTGCGGCATCTGTGGCACCCGAAGTCCCGCCCAAAAGCCATCTGGGTAAAGCCGTGGGCTATTTATTTCTTGAATGGCTGGAAGAAAATCGTTCGGTATCTGGAACATTCCTCCATCA